>NZ_JACJPW010000022.1 GCF_014696265.1 Aerosakkonema funiforme FACHB-1375
AACTATAGCGGGAGCTTGCAAAAGCTCTAGTTGACCAGACTCAGTTCTACGGAACTACGTTACTTGGATTATGAAACCTACGAATGCGTGCCAGTTTGTAGCTCTTTCGTACAGCTTTAAACAGGTGTAGCGAGTTAAGCCAGTGAGTTGTACCTAAAAAGTTCAAGTAACCTTGTCGAGGCAAACTTTACCAGCAATGAGAGACTCAAAGTAATGCGAGTATTTGTTCTAGATAAAAACCTCAAGCCTCTTGACCCATGCCATCCAGCAAGGGCAAGAGAGCTACTCAAAAAATGTAGGGCTAAAGTCTTTCGACGCTATCCTTTCACCATTGTTGTGCAGGATAGAACCGCAGAAAATTCTGTTACTCATTCCCATCGAATCAAAATCGATCCAGGCTCTAAAGTGACTGGCATCGCTGTTGTTCAAGAAGAGATTGGCAGAGTAACAAATGCTTTGGAAATCACCCATCGAGGACAACAGATTAAAGATGCACTTGAATCTAGGCGGTTTTTAAGAAGAGGTCGTCGTAACCGTAAAACCCGTTACCGCAAGCCTCGTTTCTTAAACAGAACCCGCAAACAGGGATGGCTACCACCATCTCTTGAGAGTCGCATCGCCAACATTGAAACCTGGGTTAGACGAATCACGAAACTTGGCTCAGTCACCGCAATTTCTCAAGAGTTAGTCCGGTTTGATTTGCAGCAAATACAGAATCCTGAAATTAGCGGGGTAGAGTACCAGCGAGGTGAACTATTTGGTTTTGAAGTTAAGGAATATTTACTTCAAAAATGGGGCAGAAAGTGTGCTTATTGCAGTGTTGAAAATGTTCCCTTGGAGATTGAACATATCCTTGCCAAAAGCAAAGGTGGGTCTAATCGAGTTAGTAACCTCTGCCTTAGCTGTCACACTTGCAACCAAGCCAAGGGGAATAAATCTATTGAGGAGTTTCTTCAGAAGAAACCCGAAGTTCTCAAACGAGTTTTAGCTCAAGCAAAAGCACCCCTTAAAGATGCAGCAGCAGTTAATGCTACCCGATGGGAATTATATAGAAGGCTTCAAACAACTGGGTTGCCTCTAGAGGCAGCTTCTGGAGGTCGGACAAAGTTTAATCGCAAGACTAGAGGGATTGAAAAGTCTCATTGGACTGATGCGGCTTGTGTTGGCGAATCTACTCCTGAAAAACTATTACTAAAAGGTGTTAAACCTTTAATTGTTAAAGCTAAAGGACAAGGAACTCGTCAACGTTGTCGTCCCGATAAATACGGATTTCCCAAGGCTCATGCTCCAAAAGCTAAGTTTTTCCAAGGATTTCAAACTGGCGACATTGTTAAGGCTGATATTTTGTCGGGGAAGTATACAGGGAAATATATAGGTCGCATTGCTATCCGTTTTAGACCAAGCTTTGTTCTTCAACTACCCACTCAAAAGTTTGATGTACACCCCAAATACTTGAAAACCATTCATAAGGCTGACGGCTATGAATATCAACAACCCTGAAAACAAGGATTCGCTCACGCTCAATTTTAATGCTGGCGGCAATTCCCCGACCGCTAACCCTATCGGGTATAACGGGAGTCCCCTTGCCGCATCTGAGATGGAAGCCAACAATTCATCTCTAGACTTGACACTCCAACAACTGCGCTCGGTAAGGGCTGCTCTACTTCGTCTGCACAAAGAATTGCTAGAATCTGAGCGGATCGTTTATGAGCAGTTCTACGGCAGAATTCAATCAAAAGGAGAGTTTTTCCGTTTAGTCATAGAGCATGAATGGTTTAGCTGGTTGCGCTCATTTTCTCAATTTATCGTCCAAATCGATGAAACCCTCAGCGCCAAAGAACCCGTAACCTTGAGCCAAGCTAACGAACTTCTAGAAGAAGCCCGAAATCTGTTAACGCCATCAGAAGCGGGAACGAGCTTACAGAAGCGTTATCATAGCGCCATTCAACGCAATCCCGATATTGCTATGCGCCATGCAGAAATATCCAAACTGCTAAGAAAAGATGTTTAATTAAGGGTTATACTTGCCTTGGAACAGAGCAAAGATTTCATATTGTTGGTTTACCAAAAAATATCTGTGTAAACCAATCAAATTATGCTCCTGTTTAATAATTAATATTGGGAGCGTTAATGATGACAGAAGAGGTAATGGTAAGTTGTCAGATTCCTCAAGACTGGAAGCGTCAAATCGAGCAAATAGCAGCACAAAGAAAAAAGCAGTCCGCGCAAATCATTTACGAAGCGATCGCGCAATACTTAGGTGAAGATATCCAGACAGTTGACAATCGCCTTTTAGCCTTGGAAAAAGAAATGCCAACACTGCAAAAAGAGGTAACTCAATTAAACACAACAGTTAAAAACTTACAGGAAAAATTGCAAGCAGCAGCTTCCATAATTACCATTTCTTATCCACCATCAGTTAACTTACCGCAAAATGTTCAAAAGTCACAACCAACCGATTATAATGATGATGACTTTCCAGACGATGAACCTGATGAAATTCTCTATGGTTTTTTAGAACCGGAAGACAGATAATATCCTGTCCAGTTATATTGTTCGCACAAGCCAGTTTGGTTTGTTTGCGTGATTCATCGATCGAACAAATCTCAGGAGGGATGCCAGCAGAAAAATTCGTACTAATTTGGAAATAGTACGATTGGAAGAATGAATGTGAACGGTGAGTGGTTGAGCCAACAAATGAGAGCGTTGGGTGAGCGAGTGAGTAACCTATTAAACTACGCTCATTCCAATCCATCGCAACACCCAGAACTGCTGCCCCAAGCATTGGAAGAACTGGGTGTTTCTCTAGAAGAACTGCGGGTATCTCAAGAAGTATTGCACGAGCAAAATCAGGAATTGCTGGAGGCTCATACGTCTCTAGAACTAGAACGGCAGCGCTACCGGGAGTTATTTGAATTTGCTCCTGATAGCTACTTGATTACTGACACAGAAGGCAAAATTCAGCAAGCCAATCATGCTGCTAGTCTGTTGCTCAAGGTGTCGCAAAAGCACTTGGTTGGCAAGCCTTTAATCGTATTTGTTCCCGAACCTCAACGTCGAGCTTTCCGCAACGAACTCAACCGATTGCATCAAGTTGAACGACTTCAAGAGTGGATTATCCAGTTACAGCCTCGCGGTGCAGTACCTTTTGATGCTGCATTAACTGTGACTAGGGTATTTGACCAGACAGGTGCGATCGTGGGGCTACGCTGGCTAGTGCGGGACATCAGCGAACGGAAGCAACTGGAAGAAGCGCAATTGCGGGCAAAACTGGCTGAAATTACCAACCAAGCCTTGCAAGCAGAAATTGCCCAGCGGAAGCAGCTAGAGAAGGAACTGCGACAGCAAGCAGAATCCCTCAACCAAGCAAATACCCTCAAAGATGAATTTTTGGCGATCGTCTCCCACGAACTCCGCACCCCATTAAATGCTATTTTGGGTTGGGCGCAGATCCTTCGCGGTCGGCAGTTAAATGACACGATCGTCGCTCGCGCATTAGAGACGATCGAGCGGAATGCCAGAACGCAGGTAACACTGATTGAAGATCTGCTAGACATCTCTCGCATTGTTCGAGGTAAACTTCATTTCAATATCCGCCCCGTCAATTTAGTTTCTGTGATTCGGGCAGCTATTGATTGCGTGCAGCTTGCCGTCACAGCGAAAAACATCGAGATTCGGACAGATCTGGATGAATCAGCCAGTTTAGTGTCAGGAGATAGCGATCGCTTACAGCAGATCGTTTGGAATTTACTCTCCAATGCCATTAAGTTTACTCCCAGAAATGGACAAATTGAAGTTCGGCTAGAGCGCATTTCCTCCAACGCCGTCATTACAGTCAGTGACACCGGTCAAGGTATTCATCCAAATTTTCTACCTTTCGTCTTTGACCGCTTTCGTCAGGCAGAACGAGCAACTACAAGGCATCATGGTGGATTGGGATTAGGACTTGCCATTGTGCGGCAATTGGTAGAAATGCACGGGGGAACAGTGGAAGCAAGCAGCCCAGGCGAAGGACTAGGAGCCACATTTACGGTGCAGCTACCCCTGATGGCAGTTTGCATTCTGCCAAGTGAAGCGGGACAACAGCCTTCGATAGCTGAGGAAGCCCCTGCATTCGACTTACATCCAAGCTTGAGCAATGTATCTGTACTGGTCGTCGATGATGAAGCAGATACCCGCGAACTGTTGACTGTCGTGCTGGAGCGTGCTGGCGCTTCCGTCAGGGCAGCGGCTTCGGTGCATGAAGCCTTGCAGGTGATTCAACAGTCACAGCCTGATATCTTAATTAGCGATGTTGGGATGCCAGAGCAGGATGGCTACGCGCTCATCCGTCAAGTGCGGCAGATCGAATTAGAGCAAGTTAGTACTATTCCTGCGATCGCACTCACCGCTTACGCTAGAGAAGAAGACTGTCGGCAATTATTAAATGCAGGCTTTCAGCTTCACCTGCCTAAGCCAGTTGAACCAGCAGTGTTAGTAGCAGCAGTGGCAAGTCAAATTGAGTGTGTATAAAATTTGATAAATCCGAAAGAGACGCAAAAAAAGCGCTCTCCTTTTAACGAGAGCGCTTTTTGGTTTTTAATTATTAAAAATCAAAGCACCATTGTTTTAGCGGCGAGACAATGACATCACAATTTGCAGCACATACCAGAACAACAAAGCTACAGAAGCAAATAGTTCCAGCGAAGCCGCCACATACTGATGCGTCGAATAGTGGTGTATCACATTGGACGTGTCGTACAGAATTGCCGCCGAGGCAAATACTACCATTGCCACCGAGAAAAACAGCCCTAACGTGAAGCCAAACATGATGCTGCAAAGAATTAGACCCAAGGCGACAAAAGCAGCGATTTTGAGAATGCCGCCTAAGAAGGTAAAATCCTGGCGCGTCGTGAATGCAACGGTAGTCAAACCGCCAAATAGGAACAGGGTCAGGATAGCCGCTGTCGGAATCACGTCAGGGCTCGAAAAAAAGGCAGCAATGTACAGCAGGGGAGCAAATATCAGTGCTTCTGCGACTACATAAATCCCCAAACCGGTATACTGGGTTTCCACCGAATCTGCCTTCGCAGCCAATTCCCTCGATAGCCAGCCCAGCAGCGCAAACGCTCCCAGAAACGCTAACCAGCTAAATCGACTGGCAGCTACAAAACGGAACAATACTCCAGCAATGCCAGTCTGAAACAGCAAAAATTCGACAACAATAAATGCACCAACTGCCCCCGCTAGATGCGTGTAGGTTTGTTGGATAAACTTGGCGCGTTCGTTTGGTCGCGCTTGTGCAACAGTCAGCATAGATAGTTTCCTCAATGCGAAACCAACCTATAAGCTAGTTTATGCGATCGCTTCGGCAAACCAGTTGAGTACAAATGCCGAGCGGGGGAGTCAAAAGTCAAAAGTCAAAAGTCAATCATTCAAAATTCTTCCCTCTCCCTCTCCCGTTCTCCCTCTTCCCTCTTCCCTAGCCCCTAGCCCCGACGCCCTAACCCCTTTCTTTTGACTTTTGACTTTTGACTTTAATCAACGCAGCGGTGCTTGATTTGCCATTGAATAAGCCATAAACAGAATATTTTGGCGTTCTTCAGTCAAAAAGCTAACAGTGTAAATCATGCCGTCTTGTTGCCACATTACCGATGAAAACATATTCGGCGGGTTTTGTTTTTGCCCTTCCAGCAAATATCCCTGAATTCCCCTTGCCAGCGTGACTGCTTGCGCTGCCGCGAGATGTTTTCGGAATTCTCGCTGTGCGTTCGCAGAAGTTTGGCTATCTACCGAAAAGCTGCCGACTAAGCAGGGATAACCTCCGGAAGTACAGCTAAACAAGCTAACAGTTAAACCGGGTGGAGTAGTGGAGGGAAAAACGCGGACAATCAATTGGCTGATAAATTCTTCGTCAGCGGGGCCACCCAGTAAAATTCGTGAGGGCAAGCGCATTACCCAACCGGGTGGTAAACTATTGCCGATCTCATTTAAGTAGGGTGTAAAAACTTCAGCCGGAATAGCAGATGCTTTAACTGTGCTGCCAATGACAGCGAGAAAAACTGGTAATGCTAGTAATTTGCGCCACAACATTTGGTAATAGCTAGGGCTAGGGGTTAGGGGATAGGGCGTCGGGGGAAGAGGGAGAAGGAAGAGGGAAAACAGGGAAGAAGAAACTAGAATCAAGGGCTTCGTCGTGAGCGCTCAGCCGAACGGTTTCAGTAATTAAGAATCCCCTCACTTACGAGAACGGTTGATATACAACTTTACTATTACAAAGTAGTATATCAACTCTTACCATATCATCGTTTATTTCTGTAGAGGTAATCATTTTTAGATATTTTTTCAACATATTCGTATGATTTAGATATATATGCTTCTATTGCTTCTCGCGATTGTACGTTTAAAAATTCAATTAACATATATTTAGGTTGATATTTACTGAATTCCAAACCTTGCAATACATTTAATTCAAAACCTTCTACATCCAAAGAGAAAAAATTTATTTCTGTAACCTTTAGTTCGTCGAGTATGGATGTCAGTGTTCTTGCAGGAACTTCAATTACAAAAGGTTCGATATCGTAATATTCTTTAGCTTTTTCTAAATGACCTGCTTCTGCTTGGGAAGAATGGAAAGATCCTTTGACTAAAGACATCAAATGCCCGTAGCTCATTTCGATAGTAGCTGAAGGGTAATCGTGAGCTACCAAAGCGCAATTGAAAACTTTTGAATTCGGACGCTCTCGCACGCATTCTCGATAAAGTTCGGGAATAGGTTCAATTAAAATACCTGTCCAACCTTTTAAGCGTTCTAAATAATACGTATTGCTTTGAGAAAAGCCATCATTAGCGCCAACTTCGATAAAAAAGCCTCGATTGGGAAGATACTTTTCTAGTTTGCTGTCGATACCAGAACTAGCAGGTCTGGAATAGCGATCGCTCCCCCAAAACTCATACAAGCGACGACGCGATCGCTTCAGCCATTTTTTCAATCTAGATGTTTTTATCATAATAGTTTATATCTTCTACAAACTAATATCTTTGGGATTTATGGGGAAAAAAGTTCCTTTATATTAAAGTTGAGTGCGATCGGTTTAATCTAAGCCAATCCAAAATCCAAAATCCAAAATCGAGTGACAAATGTAAGGTGGGCAATGCCCACCCTACTGCTAAGAGAAATTAGGCTTCATCGAGTGCGGCAATACCGGGTAATACCTTACCTTCGAGCAATTCCAAGCTAGCGCCGCCGCCAGTAGAAATGTGGCTCATTTGGTCTGCGACACCGACTTTTTCCACCGCAGCTACGGAGTCGCCACCGCCGATAATGGTGACAGCGCCTTTCTTGGTAAGATCGGCGAGAGAGTGAGCGATCGCTTCCGTACCTACGGCAAACTTATCGAACTCAAACACGCCCATCGGGCCATTCCAAATCACCGTCTTGCAATCAGCCAGCGCATCTTGGAACACTTTCACAGAGTCGGGGCCAATATCCAAACCCATCCAACCATCGGGGATATTTTCAATGCTGACAGTTTGAGATTCAGCATCGGCGGCGAATTTATCTGCAACTACCACATCGGTAGGTAACAGCAACTGCACGCCGCGTTCTTTCGCCTTAGCTTCCAGAGTCTTCGCCAGTTCCAGCTTATCTTCTTCCACCAAGGACTTACCCACGCTCAGACCGCGAGCTTTGTAGAATGTGAAGATCATCCCGCCACCGATGATCAACTTATCGCACTTTTCCAGTAGCGTTTCGATCACACCGATTTTGCTGGAAACCTTAGAACCGCCGATAATGGCAGCTAAAGGACGCTGGGGATTTTCGATCGCACTTTGCAGATATTGCAGTTCCTTCTCGATCAAATACCCAGCCACAGAAGGCTTGAGGTACTTGGTAACGCCTTCCGTAGAAGCGTGAGCGCGGTGGGCTGTCCCAAACGCATCGTTAACGTATAAATCTGCATTCGCAGCCAATTGTTTGGCAAATTCCGGGTCGTTTTTCTCCTCTTCTTTGTGGAAGCGGACATTCTCCAGCAGAATGACATCCCCGTTTTGCATTTCGGCGACTGTAGCAGCAACTTCATCACCGATACAATCGCTGGGCTTTTTCACTTCTTTTCCCAGCAACTCCGACAGGCGCTTGGCAACTGGGGTGAGGCGCTGCTTTTCATCCACTCCCTTGGGACGGCCAAAGTGGCTCGATAGAATTACTTTAGCTCCCTTTCCGGTCAAATCCTGGATGGTCGGCAAAGCAGCGCGGATGCGCGTATCGTCGGTGATGTTGCCTGCCTCATCCACCGGTACGTTAAAATCAGCCCGCACCAAAACCCGTTTGCCAGCTAAGTCTGACGACGACAAATTTGCTACAGTTTTTTTGGACACCGAAAAAACCTCCTAATCACTTTTTTCACGGAATCAGCGTGCCACCGGTCGTCCGTTCTATCTACGCCGTCCACATTTTACCGAAAAATGGGTTGTTAACCCCGTCTTTCTAGGACGGCTTTTATGTTATATTATTTTGCGTAGAAGTTTTCCACGTAAATGATCGTTTTAGAATTCAAGGCTCAAGGGAAAACAACTCAATACAATGCAGTTGACGAGGCGATGAGAACCGCTCAGTTTGTTCGCAACAAGAGTATTCGTTTTTGGATGGATAATCGAGATGTGGGGCAAAAAGAGTTGTACCGTCTTAGTAAAACACTGCGAGAAGATTTCTCCTTTGTGAAAGCTTTGAATTCTAGTGCTTGCCAAGCTGCGATCGAGAGAGCATATAGCTCTATAGCGCGGTTCTACGACAACTGCAAAAAAGGTATTCCAGGAAATATTGGTTATCCAAAATTCAAAAAGAACAACCGTTCAGTAGAATACAAAACTTCAGGATGGAAGTTGTCATCAAGCCGAAAACAAATAACTTTTACCGACAAGAAAGGGATTGGCAAGTTAAAACTAAAAGGGAAATGGGATTTAAACTTCTACCAAATAGAACAGATAAAAAGAGTTAGGGGCTCTACTAACCGCAAGAAAGCTATTAATAAATTAGGGCGAGTACACCTCAAAATAAGTAGGCAACGTCAAGAACACGTCAAGAGAGTGGCGCGTTGCGTAATCCAATCTAGCAATTTGGTAGCCTATGAAGATTTGAGGGTTAAGAACTTAGTCAAAAATCATTGTCTGGCCAAATCTATTAATGATGCTGGTTGGTATGAATTCAGAAAATGGTTAGAGTATTTCGGGCTGAAATTTGGTAGGATAACAGTGGCAGTCAATCCCGCCTATACTTCCCAAGAATGTTCTAACTGTGGTGCAACGGTCAAGAAATCTCTATCAACAAGAACCCATAGTTGTAAGTGCGGATTTGTTCTGGATAGAGATTGGAATGCCGCTATCAATATCCTGAAATGACGCTTGAGTACGGTAGGGCATACCGGAACTTGGATCTTAGATCCGAACGCTTCAGGAGATTCGACCTCTACTCTGGCTGGAGCAATCCTGTCTCTTGCAAGTCGGGTCTATGAACGAAGAATCACCGGCCTAAAAGTGCGGTGAGTGTCAAAAGAGTCGGGGATCGAGAGGTGCGTAAATGTTTAATACAGTTTTGTTTCCAGTCGATCGAAGTCGCGAAGCCCGCGAAGCGGCTGATGTGGTTGTCGATGTGGTGAAAAAGTACGGCAGTCGTCTGATCTTGCTGTCCGTTCTAGAACCCCCACCAGAAGAGGGGGAGTCTGCTAACGCAGATGCCATGACTTCCCCAGAAGCAGTAGCACAACTGCTGGAAACTGCCAAGTCCCTATTTGCCGAGCGAGGAATTTCCGCTGAAGCTATAGAACGCGAGGGTAAGCCTGCCTTCACTATCTGTGATGTAGCTGACGAAGTTGACGCGGATTTAATCGTGATGGGTTGTCGCGGTCTCGGTTTGACCGAAGAAGGAATGTCCGACAGCGTAACCAATCGGGTGATCAATCTGTCTCCCTGTCCAGTTTTGATTGTCCCTTAGAGTAATTATTAAGTTTGGGTGGGGTTAGAAACCGGGTTTCTCCTGCTCTACTACTTATATTCGGACTTTTTACCCTAAGAAACCCGGTTTTTGATGGTTTTACGGCTTATAAATTGCCAGCTATGAAATTCAATTTATTTACAGAGGTAGTATTGCGCGAGGATATCCCTAAGTACGGTCTGAAAAAAGGCGATCTAGCAACAATTGTCGAACATTACCTTATGCCAGAAAGTGAAGAAGACGGTTATAGCTTGGAAGGTTTTAATGTGGAAACAATTACTGTAGAGGTGGCAGAATCCCAAATCGAACCAGTAAAAGCTTCTGTTTCTCTGGCTAACTAATAGCTAATGGCTAATAACTAATGACTACTCCTCCCATTCAATGGTATCCCGGTCACATTGCCAAAGCTGAAAAAGCACTCAAGGAACAACTCAAACTTGTGGATGTGGTGCTGGAAGTGCGCGATGTTCGCATTCCCCTAGCTACGCAGCATCCCCAAGTTTCTCAGTGGACTGGTAGCAAAACGCGGGTTTTGGTTCTCAACCGCATGGATATGATTTCTCCGCAAGTGCAGAAGTTGTGGGAGTCGTGGTTTGTGGCGCAAGGGGAAGTGCCTTATTTTACCGATGCACAACACGGTAAGGGTACAGTAGCGGTGGTGAAGGCGGCCCAAGCAGCTGGGGTGGAGGTGAATAAAAAAAGGCGCGATCGCGGTATGCTTCCCCGTCCGGTTCGCGCTGTAGTTATCGGCTTTCCTAATGTGGGCAAGTCAGCGCTGATTAACCGTTTGTTGGGACGCCGAGCGGTGGAAAGTGCCGCACGTCCCGGTGTGACCCGCCAACTGCGCTGGGTCAAAATTTCCGATCGAATAGAATTGCTGGATGCACCAGGCGTGATTCCTGCCAAGTTGGACGATCGCGAAGCGGCAATTAAGTTAGCTATTTGCGATGATATTGGTGAAGCGTCTTACGACAATCAGTTGGTAGCCGCTGAGTTAGTCGATTTAATTGGATATTTGCAAGATACATCTGGTAATTTGTTGCCCAGATCTATTTTAGAATCTCGTTACGGTTTAGACGCTACAAATGTAACTGGTGAGGATTATTTGTTGACTTTGGCAAACGAACGATATCAAGGCGATGCGGAACGCGCTGCGCGTCAGTTGTTAAATGATTTTCGCAAAGGAAATTTAGGTGGGATTCCTCTGGAATTGCCGCCAAATTAAATATTCATCCACAAAAGAATTAAAAATAATTGCGATCGAGTGCGATAATGGGCATTGCGAAGCAAACAAGCAAATCATACAATTATATCAAAAAATGGTACTTTCTGTCAGTATATAAGCTGACAAAATATACACGAGCATCCACAATTTCAGCCGAGCGACTTCTGCAACAACCGCCCGATCCCAAGGCTACATCTCGATCGCTGACAAATGCAGTTGAGTTTGGTAAAGGAAATATCTAGGATTGTTTCATGCTGAGCGATCGCTCCTATGCGTGAATTAGGATCGAAGTAGGTTTTGGCCTGTTTCTTCTTCACAATTGTCTTATGGATACCAATTTTGCGATCGATGCGGTTATGGTGGTACTAACTAAAGGCGCTCGCCTGCAAATATACGCGATCGCATAGCCTGGGCCAACTTATTAAAGATCGTCAGGGTATCTATTGAAAATATTTTGCCAACAAAAACAGGTGGTATTAATGATTGAGCTTAAACTGCACCTATACATCGAACAACATATAGAAAAAACCATCATCGTTAGCCGGGATATTTTTACTTTAGGTCGGGCGATCGACTGCGATTGGCACTTACCTTATTTTGGCATTTCCCGATATCATGCTCGCATTTTTAAGAAACCAGAGGGAGTGTGGTTTATTGAAGACATGGGTAGCCGAAACGGTACCGTAGTGAACGAACAATTGGTTGAATCTCCTCAAATATTGAAGCACGGTGATGTGATTCAGTTAGGCAGCGTTTATCTGAGCGCACTATTCTATGACGACTCATTGAAAATCAACAATGATGATATGGATACTCAAGTCGTAGGAATGACCATTTTTCGGAATGTTCAAGACTTACGACAGCAGTGGATACAAGCTGACGATCGCGGCGATGAAGCCGATCGTCAAGAGATAACTATTTCCCGTCTCAAAGATTTGTTAGATATAGCCCAAGGTTTAAATTCTGCTGTATCTATAGAGGCAATTTTTAAAGCAGCGCAGGCAGTCGTTTTTCGTTACCTTGACAAGATTGAGCGCTTAGCTTTATTAATTGATATTAATGGTTCGGGAAAACTTGAATTGCTCAAAGGTGCTGCCAGAGACGTATACGATCAAAAATATTTGAAACCGGATGGAAGTTGGATTAGTCGCACCATCTGTCAAAAAGTCTTTAATGAAAAAGTAGCTATTCAAACGGCTGATGCCCAAAAAGACAACCGATTTGATAGCGAACAAAGCATCATCGATAAAGGCATCCATAACGTCATGGCTGTGCCTCTTTGGGATGAAGATAAAGTTGTGGGAGTTCTTTATGCCGACGGGCACGTTTGTTTGCACGATTCTCATCAGGGAAGCGAGGAAGATATCAGCTTTTTTTCCACATTAGCAAATCTAGTAGCTGCGAGCGTGCAACGTTGGCTGCTTACCCGCAAACTCAGAAACGAAGAAAAGATTCGGCACAGATTGGAACGCTATCACTCTCCGGCAGTTGTGCAACAAATGATGATGGCAGGCACTTTGGAAAACAGTCGTCTTCTGCCTAAAGAAAGCGAGATCAGTATTTTATTTGCCGATATCGTTGGCTTCACCGCTCTTTCAGAACGTTTGAGCCCAGCGGAAATTGCTAATTTGCTTAACAGTTTCTTTGAGGAAATGTTGCAGGAAGTTTTTACAGCAGGTGGAACGCTCGATAAATTTATTGGAGATTGCATAATGGCCTTTTTTGGGGCTCCTGAACCTCAGCCAGATCATGCAGACAGAGCTTTTGCCGCTGCCAAAGGAATGCTCGATCGCCTGGATAATCTTAATGCCAAAAAAGCCTTGCGCGAACCGCTACAATTGCGAATTGCTATTAATACAGGTAAAGCTGTAGTGGGAGATGTAGGTAGTTCTCAAAGAGTAGATTATACGGTGTTGGGAGCAACTATTAACTTGGCATCTCGAATGGAAGCAATTTGTCCGATCGGTAAATGTGTGGTGAGCGAAACAACTTATAATATGTTGCGGCCATCTCAACGTATAGCTTTAGACGATATGGGAGAATATCGTTTTAAAGGTATCGATCGCCCGATCCGAGTTTATTACAGTCATAGATCCAGTATTACCGAGATTATTACCGATTGAATGCACATAATTTCAGATGGCAAATTGAAAAAGTGCGCTGGGAAATCAGAAATTTGAAATTACCTCCAGCGATAGGAGAGCGCCTATGACATATGCTCAGTTGACAAGCACTTAATTTCATCTCCAATATGTAAAATCTTTCCCGCTTCCGATCTTGGCACTTTCGTATTCACACTCAGGCGATAAAAATGATTGAAACGCGATGAATTTACCCAAGATGGCAAAGTTTCTCGCCGCTTTTGCAAAAATACTTTTTGGAAATTCGCATAACTTTCTCCAGTACGGGAGTGTCTGGTCGGAACAATACAGCGTTGGCAAGGGTTAATTCCCTCTAACAACACTTCTCCTATTTGAAATCGCACAACTTCTTCGACATTTGCAAACAGTCGGTCTTCCCAAAACGGAGGTACTCCGCCAATTTCCAGGTTAGCTCGCAAGCGCAGTCGCATTTCATCTACACTAATTCCCGGAAACCAAGATGCAACTGTTTCCACAGTAGCAGTACTAATAACTGTTGGCCCCGATGCAATTAGATCGTCTGGAAAACCGGTGAGGGAGTTTCTAGTTATTTGAACTGGAAAACCGAAAAAGTCACTTAACCAAGCTTGTAATTCCTTGCCTTCTTGTTCTAAATGAAATGTTCGTTTTTCTGCTTGACCTTGTATTTGTAGGGAGACGGTGTTTGCTGCTTCATCCCAGGACGATCGCAACAAATGTACTTTGGCATTATTCTTGCCATTGACAAATCGACCTTTTGCATCGATAATAGCAAACTCTCGATCTTGCTCTAAAGCTCCGCTGGCAAGAACGGTTGCTTGAGTAACCGATACTGCGTCGAGAGATTTAATCGGGTAAATGAAAATGCCTGCGAGATATGGCACTTGCATAGTTCTGATGATAGTACAGCGATATCCTTCGGCAAGCAAGGCGAGTAGGCCATACCCGCGCACTCGCGTCTGGCCTTATTCTTGTACTATATCTTAAGTTTTGCGATCTTTAAAATTCAATCTTTAGATATAGATGGTAATTTTATATAATGAACATCCTCCTAAAGGAGGAAGAAAATTGCAGTCAAACACACTTATGACTCGAATAAATGGATATCTTGGCCGTCGCCATCTGTTGAAACTGGCAGGGATTGGAGGGGTTGGTGTTGCTGCTACTGGCGCAGTACTGTGGAGCAGACAGAAAGCTGTCAATTCACAATTGGCGGTCGCACAAGGAGAGCCAACAGATTTTAAACCAGTTAGTGGCGATGAAGCTTTGAAAAAATTGCTGGATGGGAATAAAAGGTTTGTGCAGGACAAGCGAGAATATCCCGACCAATCGCGGGGACGTTTGAGGTCAGTCGCCACCGCTCAGCATCCCTTTGCGACTATCCTCAGTTGCGCCGATTCGCGAGTACCTGCGGAAATTATTACAGATCGAGGTCTTGGGGATTTATTTGTAGTCCGCATAGCTGGTAATGTCATAAGTCCTTACGTTATAGGCAGTCTGGAATTCTCTGTTGTAGAATTGGGCGTTCAATTAATCATGATCTTGGGTCATGAAAGATGCGGTGCAGTATCAGCCGCAGTCAAAGGCGAACCGCTCCCCGGTAGAATTGGCACTTTTGTTGAGGACATCAAGCCAGCAGTCGAAAGCGTCAGAAACAAACCAGGTAATTTAGTTGAAAATACAGTCGTAGCTAATGTTCAATTTCAAGTAAAATCCTTGCTAGAAAGCTCAGTGATGCTGGCTCAAATGGTTCGAGAAGGTAAACTAAAAGTTGTAGGAGGTCGTTACGATCTCGATACTGGGGAAGTAACGATCGTTACTTAGGGCTTGCTGTTCCCAGTTGTGGGCTTTGCGATCGGTATGTTAAACGTTAAAGCCCATTTCTCTCAAACCTTGGCGAAGTCGTTGCGCTTCCGATGGGTTATGCTGTTCGTGAAGCGCGATCGCTCTGGCAAACGCTGACAAACTTTCTTGCACATAGCCAACTTTCAGGAGAACAACACCTAAATTTTGGTAAGCTTCTGCATAATCTGGATTCAAATTTATGGCCTTTTGGTAAGCTGCGATCGCATCCTCCAAACGCCCCAACACTTTTAATGTCATCCCCAAATTGTAGTAACCGGGAGCAAAATTAGGATCGATTTGTAACGCAGTTTCGTATGCAGTTTTAGCCGCCTGAAGCTTAGAATTATCCTTGAGTACATTACCCAAATTATTGTAAGCTGCTAATTTTAACTTCGGGAATATCGGTACTTGAGTGGCAGCTTGATAATGGTATTTAGCTAAACTTAATTGTTGCAAATGCTCGTAAGCAATGCCCAAGTGGTAGTGAAGTTCGTACAGCACCAAATCATCAATTGATTTTGCATCTAAACCGCGTTTCAGGAGTTCGACTCCCCGCGCAATATCGCCAGCTTGCACGTATAATGCTCCCAGTTTGCTACACACATAGGCATCATCTGGATGTTTTGCCAGATAACTTTCCATCGCCGCCTGTGCTTTTTGGAATTTATTTTTCGATGCGATCGCCTCCGGTTGATAGCCGTAATGTAAAATAGCTACATCCGGCAAATAACCCACCTGCCATTGCGGTTCTCGCTGCAACAATTGCACAACGCTATCATCCACCATCGCATGATAAGGACGCGAAAAACGAATCGCCGGATGATTGCGAAATAAGCGGGAAACCAAAGAATAAGGCGACCCGATTGCGCCTACTTCTTGTCGCACCAAGTTAACAACCAAATTGCCAGGTTGAAGGATTGCTTGTTTTAACTGCGGTACAATTTGCGGCGTCAGCACCTCATCCGCATCCAACACTAAAATCCAGTCCCCCTCCACGTATTTCAGCGCCTCATTTCTAGCAGCTGCGAAATCATCGCGCCATTCAAAATGATAAACCCTCGCGCCAAACTGCTTGGCAATTTCGGGGGTTCTATCCGTAGACCCGGTATCCAGCACTATCATCTCATCTACCGCATCCTTAACGCTGCTGAGACAGGTGGGTAGGGATGTTTCTTCGTTTTTGACGATCGTACACAAACTAAGCATAACAATCTAATTGGTAGCAGTTGAGACGAGGACTATGGCACACCCCGTCAGCACTCGGACAAAGAACCCCCATTTCATACCCAGATCCCTAAAACTATCAAAGCCAGATTAGTTAACTTTTGCAGGATAATCATTTCCTATTGCGGTTATAATTTTAACCTCTTCCTAGCGATAGATGTCAAGTTATGCTTGATAGCTAGTAGGTTTGGGAAGTGCGATCGCCCATCCGAACACTGGTAAACTTCGATCGCAATCTTACAGCAGTGCAAATTCAAAACATCTTTAGCGATTTACCCGTTCTAGAAACCGATCGACTCCTACTGCGGAAACTCAACTGGGAGGATACAAATGATATGTTCGAGTACGCCTCCGACCCGGAAGTTTCCCAGTGGACTACCTGGTCAGTGCATGAGTCGATCGCAGATACTAAAACCTTCCTCAATGCCGTCATCAATGAATATGCAAATCATGAAGTTTCGCCTTGGGGAATTCAACACAAAGCAGACGGCAAGATAATTGGAACCTGCGGATTTGTTGATTGGATTTATAACGACGATCGCGCCGAAGTTGGCTACGCACTCTCCAGAAAATATTGGGGAAAAGGATATATGACAGAAGCGGTTCGTGCTGTCATTGACTTTGGTTTTCGCACAATGGAGCTAAATCGAATTGAAGCCAGATGCAAGATTGAAAATATTGCTTCCGCACGAGTTATGGAAAAAGTTGGTATGCAGTTTGAAGGCATCCTGCGGGAACACCTATTTGCCAAAGGCAGCTATCACGACCTTAAAATCTACGCAATTTTGTGGAAAGAGTGGGATTAATTAGTAATGGTAAATTTTTATAGAAAAGAACTTATGCAAAGAAATCGGGTTTCTAGACGAACAGTCTCCGTTTTTAGAGAAGGACAATTGCCAGAAACCCGATTTCCGATACTTAGGAAAAATTAACGAAGTCTAGATTGCAATTCCGGAGGCAGAATGATTTTGTCAATTACGTGGATAACACCGTTGCTGGCTTGGATATCAGCCTGAGTAACTTTGGCATTATTCACCATCACTTGCTTTTTGCGAGCATCCACCCGCACTCTGACAGGACTGCCTTCCACGGTTTTCACTTCTCCCGTTTTCAGGTCGCTGGAGAGAACTTTACCGGGAACGACATGGTAAGTCAAAATTTTGGTCAGTAGAGCTTTGTTTTCTGGCAGCAACAACTTTTGTAACGTTTCTTGAGGCAAAGCTGCAAATGCGGCATCCGTAGGTGCAAAGACGGTGAATGGGCCGTTTCCAGACAGAGTTTCCGTCAGTTCTGCCGCTTGCAAAGCTTTGGTCAATGTCTTGAAGTTATCGTTGGCAGAAGCGATCGCTACTATGGTATCGCTCTCAGAGGCCATTTCCCCAGATGCAGACGTACCTTCTTGGGTTGGCTGACTGGTAGTAGGCCGATTTTGGCTAGTTTCGTTATTTCTCGACCCTGCTTGCGCCATCGTTGGCAGATAAATCAGGGCGCTCACTCCTACCACCGCCATAAAGCCAGCCAGCTTCTTGTTCCACTTTTGCATATATTGCGCTTTCATCCCTAGCTCCTGACTTGCCGACAATTTATTAAGAAATGTAAACGAATATTTCGCTCTATTGCATCTGTCCATAGGCTGATGCCAAAGTTTGAACTTAGTTCTATAAAAACCCCTTCCTTTCGACAGAAAGATAGAAGAGGAGAATCAAACTGGAGAATTATTCTGGCGCGTGTACTATAGCGCCGGTCAACTAATTAGAGAAACCGGGTTTCTTGCGGTAGTAACAACAAAATTTCGAGTTCTTCCATCCCATCAACCCGATTTTTTAGCTTCAATATGCGAATACTTGACTGATGCTCTAGGAATAGTTGGACTCGCAAGAAATATTTCTAGAGATACTCAATACTTTCAGCAATTTAAACATATTTAAAACTTCCCAAAAACTGGGAATGCTATTTTTATCTAATTGAACCGTAAGCAATGGTTTGAAAACCTATGCCTTGTGGATATTCCTTCTGATAGAGGTTGCCTTGAAATTTGGGTTGATAACGTATAGTTAAGAAAGTAAAAATTGAACATAAAAAGGAGAAATCAAATGGCTGGAATTTTAGCTTGGATAGTTTTAGGTCTGATTGCCGGAGCGATTGCTAAAGCGATATATCCAGGTCATCAAGGCGGCGGTATTTTCGCCACGATCGGCTTGGGAATTTTGGGCGCGATCGTCGGCGGTTGGCTGGGCAATCTGCTCTTGGGAACAAGCGGAGGAGCAGCATACGGAGCCCTGACAATACCCAGTGTGGCTTTTGCTGCGATTGGCGCTATGGTTCTAATTTTCTTGTGGGGTTTGTTAACCCGTCAAAGTGCATAATAAACAAATATCCGTTCCCTTCAAAATGGCATCGGTACCCCCACTGCAAAGCAGTGGGTTTTTATTTAATTTGGCTATTAGTCATCAGTCAAATGTCAACGGTCAGAGGTCACTGAAAAACACCAAAAAAATCACAACGGTAATTTGGCAACTGACAACTGACTGATGACTAAAGTAGAATAAACTTTTTAACGATCGGCCAGAAATAAGGAGAAAGAAAATGCTGGAGTTATACCAGTTTGAAATGTCCCACTACTCTGAGAAAGTGCGGCTGATCCTGGACTATAAAGGGTTGACGTACCGGAAAATTGAAGTCACACCGGGAATCGGACAATTAGAATTGTTCAGAATGTCCGGTCAGCGACAAGTGCCGGTACTCAAAGACGGGAACGAGATTGTGGTAGATTCGACAGCGATCGCCAAGTACCTCGATCGCAAATACCCAGAAAAACCCATTATTCCCGTCAATCCAGAACAACGCGGACAGTGCTTGCTCATCGAAGAATGGGCCGATGAGTCGATCGGACTCAAAGCTCGCAAAGCATTATTTGGCGCACTCAGCCAAAATCAAAGCTTCCGCACCTCCGTTTTGCCCCCCACAACCCCCGATTTTGTTAAACTCCTAGTGGGCGCAGTGCCGGGAGACTTTTTCAATCTGTTGGGTTCGGGCATTGGTTTCGGCCCTGATGTTGTAAAATCATCCCAAGAAGACCTCAAACAAGACCTGGAAGCTGTCAGTCTGCTACTCTTAAATAAGCCTTATTTGGTTACAGACTATCCGACTTTGGCAGATTTTGCCGTAGCTGGTTTGAGTATGTACATCAAAATTCCGGAAGGGCCCTATCTAGAGATTCCGGAAACGCTCAAAGGAAAGGGAGTTCCAGGACTGGCTGATAGCGCGGCATACGAAACGTTCTTCAACTGGCGCGATCGTCTCTATACTCAATATCGCAAACAACCCACACCTACCACTACCACCACTCCCTCTTCTCCCACTTCCATTGAAATAGATTAATCTCGCCAATAGCTAATGGCTAATTGCTAATATTTGAATGCGATTAGCTATTAGCCATTAGCAATTAAAAATAAGTGCAGCTCGAACATGAATTTAGGCAAGCCATTAGGTTCGGTAATTGAAGGTTCCCTCAGCGATGGGTTGCAAGTGCGACTGCACCCGGATGTTTCCGTGGAAGATATGCGCGTGGGCAAATTTTTGGTGGTGCAGGGGGTGCGATCGCGCTTTTTCTGTTTGTTAACCGATGTAGCTTTAGGAACATCCAGTTTACGCATTATCGCCAATCCCCCCGCAGAAGAAGATGATTTCCTGCGAGAAGTTTTAGCCGGCAGTGGCACTTACGGTACGATCGAACTCGCGCCGATGTTGATGTTCACCCCCACACCAGAACCGCCCGGTTTCTTCGTTCCCAACGGCAAAATTCCCAAGTTGCCATCAGAAACACAGGGAATGCTGGCATCGTTTCAAGCGCAAAGCAGCGAACAGATAGAATTGCGTCCGGTCAAGACAATTCCCACTCACTTCAGCCAAGTATACGATGCCCAAGAACGCGACTTCCGCACTGTGTTCGGTTGGGAAGATGACCCCCATCGGCGCAACTTTGCGATCGGTCAACCTTTAGATATGGATGTGCCGGTTTGTATCGATTTAGACAGATTTGTAGAACGCAGCAACGGCGTATTCGGCAAATCCGGCACAGGCAAATCCTTTCTCACCAGATTGTTGCTATCCGGCATCATTCGCAGGCAGGCAGCCGTTAATCTTATTTTCGATATGCACTCGGAATATGGCTGGGAAGCAGTTTCGGAAGGCAAAAACTTCAACACCGTTAAAGGTTTGCGCCAGCTATTTCCGGGAATTGTGCAAATTTATACCCTAGACCCTCAATCCACCAGGCGACGAGGAGTGCGCGACGCCCAAGAACTTTACTTAGGTTACGACCAAATTGAAGTAGAAGATATCAAGTTAGTAGGACAAGAGTTAGGTATTTCGGAAGCGTCGCTGGATAATGCCAACATTCTCCGCAACGAATTTGGCAATTCCTGGATTACCCATCTGCTGAACATGACAAATGAAGATATCAAGATGTTCTGCGAAGAGAAGAAAGGTCACATAGGTTCGATTATGGCCTTGCAGCGCAAACTCCTGCGACTGGAAAATCTTAAATATATGCGATCGACCTGCCCCCGCAACTACGTCAATCAAATTTTGCAATCCCTGGAAGCAGGTAAGCACGTGGTAGTTGAGTTTGGTTCCCAGTCGGATATGCTCTCCTATATGTTGGTGACCAACGTCATCACCAGACGCATCCACAAAGAGTATGTCCGCAAGGCAGAGTTGTTTCTGCAAACCAAAAATCCGATCGATCGCCCCCAACAGTTGGTCATCACCATCGAAGAAGCCCATCGGTTTCTCGATCCGGCTATTGTGCAAGGTACAATTTTTGGTATAATAGCTCGTGAAATGCGGAAGTACTTCGTCACGCTTTTGATAGTGGATCAGCGTCCCTCCGGAATCGATAACGAAGTCATGTCGCAAATCGGCACTCGCATCACCGCCTTACTCAACGACGAAAAAGACATCGACGCCATCTTTACTGGTGTCTCCGGTGCTGGCAGCTTGCGCTCTGTTCTGGCTAAACTGGATTCCAAGCAGCAAGCTTTGGTTCTGGGTCATGCTGTTCCCATGCCGGTAGTGGTGCGTACCCGTCCTTATGACGAAAACTTCTATCGCGAAATTGGCGACACCCGCTGGGAAGAACGGTCAGATGAGGAAGTTTTTGCCGCCGCTGAATCCGCTAAAGCCGATCTGGGCTTCTAGTCAACTCAGGTAAAAATATTAGATTGGCTGAATTTCGCCAACAGCCCCGCCCGAACGCTCAATGCGATCGGCAATTCTAGCTATCTGTGCGGAAAACTAGGGCCAAAAAGTTCGGTAATTTCATACTATTGGGTCTATTAATTAACGGGATAACTGAGGCATCCTTGTATATAGGACTAGATATCCCCCGATCGGGCCAAAAAAAGCCTCCCACAAAACTTCGTGCTGGTAGCTAATTTTGGAGCAAACCTGGGGAATATTAAAGATAACGATGAACCTTTCACCTTTTATCCCTGTCTAAACGGTTATCATCACCAAAGGAATAAACCAGATGGGGTTCTGAGTTCCAGCAGTCCACTTATGTGAGGTTATCGATAAATGCCAACAAATGAAAGATTAAGCCAATGCTATGTACCCTCTTAAAGAGGAAATAGCAAAGCGACTCTGTTTTGAAAGCTTAGGTTGCCTCTAAACCAGGCTAATCCTATATATGGTTGCAGTTCAAACGCACTCGCACTCATGCCAGCATGGGCTTGCCGCTTTCAGGGTGCTACCTTTAAGCTACGGTATCGCCGATCGCTTTTTTCATTAGCATCCAGAGTAATTATATCTAAATTGAACTGCTAATCACAAAGGTATCGCTTTCATCTCCATCTTCCCAAACAAATCAGGATTTCCAAGTCGTTTCTGTAGTACAATGAAAATAAGGTAAAGTCATACTCACTCCGAGTTGTTAGTATTTGTAACAAATTGCGTGCAGTAGAGGCAGGTTGAAAGAAGAAGTAAGGTTTACAGATATACTGGCTAAACGCACCTCCCTCACTGAGAAGTCAAACAAAACAGCAGACGCCCTCTAAAGACAATCCCAGCCTGTGTATTTTCTGGAGGAGAAAAGGATGTGTGGGCAATCAGAAATTTCACTAAAATTTGCTTTTACGAGAGTACCTGACTCTAATATCCTCCTAAAGATAGGAGAAAGCAGCCTCTACATCTATGGCAAGAGGAATTATTCCAGGGCGTGCAGCTAAGCTTTTGTTAGAATAAAAAGTTTCTTGCTTCCGCCGTCGTTTCGCTCCAGTCACCATTTCGTTGTTTGTCTACATAGTTACCACGCACCCATGCCGACTGTTACCACCCAAACTAATCATACCAACGCCAAATTCACAGCGGATATGGTCCGTACCTATCTGCGCGAGATTGGAAGAGTGCCCCTGCTGACCCGCGAGCAAGAAATCGTCTTTGGGAAGCAGGTGCAGCAAATGATGACCCTGCTGGAAGCGAAGGACGCCTTAGCAACCAGTCTGAACCGCGAACCTACTCAGAAAGAGTGGGCAGAATTTGTCAAAATGAGCGAAGAAGCTGTCAGAGAGGCGGTGCATCGGGGACAGCGAGCTAAGCAAAAGATGATCGAAGCGAACCTGCGTCTAGTGGTGGCGATCGCTAAGAAGTACCAAAAGCGCAATCTGGAATTCTTAGACTTGATCCAAGAAGGCACCCTGGGTCTGGAACGCGGAGTGGAGAAATTCGATCCGATGCGCGGTTACAAGTTTTCCACCTACGCCTACTGGTGGATTCGCCAAGCGATTACCCGTGCGATCGCCCAGCAAGGTCGTGCAATTCGATTACCCATCCACATCACCGAAAAGCTCAACAAAATCAAAAAAGTGCAGCGGGAACTAGCCCAGCAACTCGGTCGCAGCGCCACCCCAGCTGAAATTGCCGAATCCCTGGAACTAGAACCGTCCCAGATTCGCGAGTACCTGACGATCGCCCGTCAACCGGTTTCTCTGGATGTCCGAGTTGGCGATAATCAGGATACAGAACTCTCCGATCTGCTGGAAGATGAAGGCCCATCTCCAGAGCATTACATCACCCAGGAGTCCCTGCGCCAAGACCTCGACGATCTCTTGGAACAGCTGACACCTCAGCAACGGCAAGTTCTCACCCTGCGTTTCGGTCTGCAAGATGGTAACGCACTTTCCCTAGCTAAAGTGGGCGAGCAGCTCAACCTCAGTCGGGAGCGCGTCCGCCAACTAGAACGTCAAGCTTTGGATCAACTGCGCCGTCACCGCGCCAATGTTCGGGAATACTTGGCCAGCTAAGCCTCTGGTCGTAAATCTCTGGCGGGACGGGTGGCAACCTTGCTACCCGTCCTAATTTTTTTTGTAGGGCGTCTGGAAGAAGGGGAGTGGGGGAGTGGGGGAGTGGGGGAGTGGGGGAGTGGGAGAATAAATTTGTTCCCTATTTCCTTTTCCCTTTCCCCCCTTTCCCCCTTTCCCCTCTTCCCTAGCCCCGACGCCCTAGCCCTTAGCCCCTACTCCAGAAGGTAAATCGTTTTGCTCAACATTGATGATGTACTGGTAAATTTCATATTTGCCAGTTCGCTCGATCGAAATCTTCTTAACTTCCTCTAAAGCTTTCTGATTCATTTCGGGGTATCCAGTACTGCGAATCAAATCCGGCTGACCCACAATTTTGCCATCAGGGCCAAACAACACCAGTACCCAACCTTCGGCTACATCAGGTACTTTCTCCTCATAAGGAGACTTTATGGAGAGAGATTTTGGGGATCTGGCACCATTAATTTTGTTTGTATATCGGCTGACTTTCTCCGCCCACCACTTCTGATACTTTTCCCGTCCCTCATTCTCTGTTGTACCAGCCGGATTGTAGTTATAGCGAGCCTTAGTCACCGAATCGAGATACTCTTGACTTGGCGGCGTAGGAGCAGACTTGGGATAGAAATTAGGTAAACGAGCTTGTAGGTTTGAGGGAGCGACCGATTCGGCACCTTTTTTGGGCAATGTTTCGATCGCAGAAGGAGACGAAGGAGAAGGTAATAAAGAAGGGGAAACCGTAGCGGGTAAAGTGTCATTAGGTCGCACGCCAGTCTCCGTATTTTTGGTAATATTCTGACCTTCAGGAGTATTAGTCGGTTGTGGAGTGGGAGTTGCTTGCGGAGTGGTAGGAGTTTCTGGACTGATACTCGGCTGTGGAGTGAGAGTTACTTCGGGAGTGATGGCAGCTTTGGGACCCAGACTCGGTTGTGGAGTAATACTTGATTCTGGCGTTCTCGCCGATTCGGGAGTCGCAGTGCGTCTTGCAGTAGTAGAGCGTCTGGGGGTGGTAGCACTTTCCGGAGTAGGAGTTGGGTTTGGTGCGATCGCTCCTTGTGGAGTTTGACGCGACTCTATTTTAATATCAGGCTCGGAAACAGGCGATCGCTCGTTTAGCTTTGTTTCTTCGCGACTAGAAGTATTGGGCTTCTGAGATGGTCGCTCGGAAGAAGTCACCGACGGTGGCGACAACGGAATAGTAGGAGGTTCGTAAATCGGAACGCTCGGTGGCGGCGGCAAAGGAGTATAAGATTGCAAAGGAGGCAACGGCGGCAACAGATTTTTCGGCGGTGCTGCGGGCAAAGATGGCAACTTCGGTTGTGGCAAAGAATATTCCGGCAGACGACTCATTTCATCTGGAGTCAACTGCACAAATCCGACAATTCGTCGCGGATCGGATTGTGCCAAATTGGAGGAGGATAATGCCGGCCCGACGACCCAAAGCAATCCGTGCGCTCCCAGAGAAATTACGGTTGCCAACAGAGTCGGCAAATTAAATATTTTTTCCGAAGATGTTGGAACTCTTGAGGAGTACGACATGGGAATTTTTGATTTGAGATTTTAATTGAAGAATTGAATTTTGACAAACAATCTGCAATTTTAATCCGAGCGAGTGACTTGAACAATCAGCAAAGAAAAGTAGGGTAATTTGAGATCGGGGCGATCGCGTAAATCCCTGTATATCTTCATATCAGGTAATGTCGCCCGTTCTACAACATAGCTGCTGCTGAGTAGCTGACGCCTCTGCAACACCTGCCAAACTTGTTCGTAAACCGAACTTACTTTCAGCAAAACCACCACATCCGCCCCGTCTAAAACCGCTTCTAGTTCTTCCACCCGATAAAGGGCAGGTAATACAACCAACCGTTGGTCGCGAACTGTCAAAGGCAATCCTAACATTGCCGCCGCTGCCATCGGCGAGCAAACACCCGGCACAGTTTCCACTGTCGCTTCCGGATGCAGCTGTTGGAGAGTTTGAGCTAAATACGTAAAAGTGCTGTAAAAACTGACATCACCTTCGCAGGCAAAAGCCACATCCATACCTTTCTCAAGATATTGCCAGACTTGTTCTGCCGCTAGCTGCCATGCTGAAGTGAGAACAGCTTCATCCTGAACGTAGGGAAAAGTCAACGCCAACTGTACGCGATCGCTCGTCAGCCATTGAGCTACAATCTGCTCAGCCATACCCGGTTTGCCTCCTACCCCCAAGGGGAAAGCGACTACCGGCAACTGTTTAAGCAATCGCAGTGCCTTGAGGGTAATCAATTCTGGATCGCCCGTGCCAACGCTAATTCCGTATAGAGTTCCTAATTGCACAATAAAAAGGGAGTGGGGGAATTAATATTTTGACTTTTAACTTTTGACTTTTGACTTTTGACTTTCCCTCTTCACGTTCAAGCTTTTTCCAAAGGCACTTCCAAAGCAGGAGATGCAATTGGCACTTCTTCAACTTCAGGTAACTTTTCCAGACTGAGACGAGAAGAAGGACTCGCGCCGGATAAACGTTTGAGTAAGTTAGGTCTGGGGTCGTGCAACAGATAAATAATGCGATCGCCCGCCTGCCATTCTTCTGTAGCCGGAACTACCAAAAAGCGATCGTCTCTTTCCATTAACAATGGCATCAAATCTCCAGAACTAATCAGCACTTGAAGATGTGCCTGCTGAAACGCAAATCCATCTTCTTTGAGCGCTGTTTCACCCAATCTCACTTTACCTTCACTCAGGTACTCGTTCCAAGTCTTAATGTGTAAATGGGAGACAAAAGCTTGCTGCACTTTAGCTTTATTGTTAGCCGTACTGGCTTGCGGATCGCGAGGAAATACTGCCAAAACTCTGGGTGGCGCGAATTCCTCCGCCGCTCGTTGAGCTAAAACTAAATTTACCTCTCCATTGCTGGTCATAGCTAAGAAAGTTCCTACCGATGTCAGCCCCGCCTCTTCCAAAACGCGGGTATCGAGACCACTGCTCAAAAAAACTCGCAGACCTTGCTGTTCTGCGATTCGGCAAGCTTCCGGATCGGTATCGATCAGTACAACTGACTCACCCCGATCTTGAAATAAATGGGCAATCAATCGACTTAAAGAATTACAACCGACGATGACAACCCCCGTTGCTTCCTGTGAGGTGATTTGCAGCGCTCTCGCTACCCAACTAGCCGTCAGCCCTTGCAGAAACACAGTCATCATAATCGTCAGGAAGACAAGAGCTTTGATAGAATCTCCACCATTTATTCCCCGTTGGGTTAACAGAATTGAAAATAGAGAAGCAACAGAAGCTGAGACAATTCCTCTGGGAGCAATCCAGCTGACAAATAGTTTTTGTCGCCAATTCAAGTCGCTATTTAAGGTACACAAGCTGATGCTCAGGGGACGCACCACAAACATCAGTACCAAGACAGTATATAAGCTGCCCCAACCAAGGGCAAGCACGCTGTCAAGTGAAAGATCTGCCGAAAGGAGGATGAATAAAACCGAGACGCTGAGAATGGTCAGCTGACCTTTAAACCGTCGCAACAAGCGTTCTTCTGGAACAGAGGAAGCGTTGAGGACAATTCCCGCAACTACGGTTGCCATTAGCCCCGACTCGCTGCGGATTGATTGCGCTAATGCAAACAAGCCCCACAAGCCGGCTAAAACAACCAAATTTTTCAAATCTTCTGATAAGAAATTGCCGCGTTTGAGAATAAAACCGAGTAGCCAGCCACCAGCAGCACCAATAGCACCACCAATACCCAGGCGCAGAAATAAGCCGCTGATGGCGATCGAGGGATTGGCGTGTGCGTTTAAAATCGTGTCCAGCACGACTACTGCGAGAATTGCGCCGACGGGATCGATGAGGACGCCTTCTCCTTCCAGCAGTGCAGCAACTTGTCGATCGACTTTGACGTGTTTGAGAAGGGGACTGACAACGGTGGGGCCGGTTACCACTACCAGAGAAGCATAAAGAAATGCGATCGGCCAAGGGAACTCACCCAACCAGTGTGCCGCCATCCCGCCTCCCATTAGGGTAATCAGAGTCCCCAAGGTGACTAAATTTCGCAGGCTACCGGAAACCTTACCCAAATCTCGCAGTTCCAGATTTAGACCCCCCTCAAACAGGATCACGGCTACGCACAGGGCAACAATAACTTCCAGACCAGTACCCAGCAAGTTGGGATGCAGCAACCCAGAAACATCCGGCCCCAGCACAATGCCAAACAGCAACAAGAAGACAATGCTAGGAACTTTCAGGAATGCAGCCAAAAGCTGAGCTAGCGTGCCTGCAAGGACGGCTATGACGATTTGCAAGGTTATTTGAAAAGATGCTTCCATAAGTCTTCTTGTCGCAGCCGATCGATTAGATATAAATTCTTGAGTTACCAGCTGAATGGGGGTTAGGGGATATTTCGGTGCAGATTTTACTGGAGATTAGGCCACTTACCTACTGGAGTCTCCAGTTTTGCTAGCGCATCTACCACAAGACGTAATTTCGCAAAAAATTTTGGGTGAAAAAGGCTCGATCTATCAGTCTTGGTATTTTAGCATCTGGATGGGAAAGCGATCGATCTTAGGTACGTAGTTGCGCTTTAGCACCCAAGTGCAACTACGTACTTAAAATAATCTTTGATTGGTAATACTATTTAGAGATGTTGGCAGACTGCGGTGGGGTGCGTCAAATACCAGAATTGTGCAGATAATCGCTAATTTTATCCTCTGATGCACCCTATTTAATGTAGCGAAATAATCCCGCTGATTGCAGGCTGTTAATTAATTGGGCAATTCTACCAGATGCTACACCAGCAGTGGTTATTAGTTGTGTAGCAATTTCAATAATTTGTTTAAAGGTAAGGCTTTTATCCGTCGCATCCTGAACTTCTGCTTTTTGTTGCCTAATTTCGTTATTAATATTAATCACTATGACTTCATTATTGTGGCTAGGACAATTGGCTATACTTTCCATTTGATTGATTCAACGATGTCACTCATCGCTTTTCGATCGCAAAAACCGGGTTTCTTTGACCGCAAGCAAAAAAACCCGGTTGATTTTCCCAAAAACAAGATCAATTTTTTACGAGCAGATAATAAAGTTCTCCATTCGAGTTAATTCTACCAGCCCGCTCGCCTGCCTCAGTCCCTGTGCCCATAAAAATATCCACCCGACCTGGCCCTCTAATCGCTCCGCCGGTATCCTGATCCAGGACGTAACGACTGACTCGTCGTTGCTCTAATTCCCCGTTGCGATTGGGAAAAGGTATCTGGGCATGAATTAGGGCCAAAGCTCCGGGCGGCATTAAAGATTTATCGGTGGCAATGGAACGTTCCGCAGTTACCGGCACAGACAAGCTACCCGTTGCAGCAGCACCGCCTGTTTCCCGGAAAAACACAAAACCGGGATTGCGCGGCAAATAGCGATTCAATTCCTCTGGCGATGAATCGAAATATTCGATCACTCTCGGTAAGGTCAAGCCTGCCAGGTTCATTTTGCCATCGTTGACCAGTTCTCGACCGACACTTCTGTAAGGTCGATCGGTCTTACCGGCAAAACCGACTGTCATAATGCTACCATCGGTCATTTGCAGTCGTGCGGAACCTTGTATCTGTACCAGAAAAGCTTCCAAACGATAGCGCAACCAAACTAATTCCAAACCGCGCAAGCGACCGTCTCCCGACAGTCCATCTGCACCTTCGAGCTGAAGTCGGGTGGGGTGCGGACGGGACCAGCGACTGAAGTTGGGGGGTAACCGATATAGTGGATAACGATACTCTTGTGTGGGGACGCGACTGGCTGTGTAGGTAGGTTCAAAATAACCTGTGAAACCGACAGTTCCCCGTCCATCTTTTCCAGTCGCACGGTAAAACACAAACTCCTCTCGCACAGCAGCTTGCAGTTCTTCTGGCGAGTTGGAAGAGAGTACTAACTCGCGGAAACGTTCTAAACTGCGAATTACGCGATCGCGTGTAATTCCACGCACCGGATATCGTCGGTAGGCTGCTATTGCTCTCGGCGATCGCAAATAGGTCAGACTGTGGTCAATGGCAGTCAAAAGCGCTTGTCTATCCCCTTTTTGGCCGTAATTCCGCCAGATTTGCTCATCCAATCCCAATTCTTCTTGTCTGTCCGGACTGACAACTTGCAGGGGCACAATGGAAAGAACCGGCAAAAAAGTACCGAATGCAATGCCCAAACTGAGGGCGACAGAAGCCAGAGTCTTTATCATTCTACGTAGGAGCGATCGATACTGGATTTATAGATTGGTGTGACGCGAATAGCCACAATTCTAGATGGACGCGCCACCATATACTCTCCCTCAATTGTTTTCAGGGGAACGTTGATAAAGTCGTTCGAGGCTGATTTCGGCACCAGCTCGCCACTATACCATTTTTGGAATTCTTGAATAGTCTTAAAACGAACTTCTTCCCGGTGACCACCCTCTAGTAAAAGGTGTACGGCAAATTCGTCAGGAGTTCTGGGCATAAGCTTGAATTATGTTTACTGCATCGAAAATATTATGGGCTGCATCGGGGACTGCAATCCAAAAAGTCTTTCTCGGAGCCAAAATCAGGTTTGTGTGATTGTTCCCAAACTATATTATCGATTTCCGTTCCCAGAAACCCGCTTTCTTTTGAACCCAAGTATTTTTTCGATCGGCTCTCTGTCCTCAAGCAGATTGGGAAAATAAATTAAACCGCTGCAATTGCGCCTCGATGACTTGAGGAAGCATTTTAGCCAATTCTGCCTCGTTTTTAAACAATAGCTGTTGATAGTTGGGTAAATCGAACGGATAAACCCCTGCCATATCTTTTCGCTCCATCTGGGCTAGCAAGATTTGTTCTGTTCGCTTGTTTTGGAGAGCGTAGCCTACTTCCAAGCAAACTTTGGGGCTGGGTAAGATCTGGCGAGCGGTTCCCGTGCCTTCAATGCTAGCGATCGGTGTACCGTCAGCTATAAACAACAAGCTTTTACGTATTTTACGCATTACCGAGCTGTTCAGCCGGATGGGACTATCCGTGGGACGTTGGGATTCTTCTAATTTAAGGGGCAAGCGCGATCGCTTGTTGAGTTTTTCCAGGGTTTGCCGCAGTTCTTGTCGCAGTGCTTCGCTGGCGGCTGCATACTCAGTTTGATAGCACAAAAAGATAATTGGATCTAACTGCCCCATCACCGCTTGTTTGGTGAAGTAAATTTCGTGACTGCTCAAATCTATGTTGGAGATGGCATATCCGCCGCTCCCTTCTATGTAAAACTCAACTATTTCCCCATCCAGGTAGCGCCCAAACCAAGCCGATCGTTTCACTTCTTCGCTGTCTTCTAAAAAGTCGGCTCGCAAACCAGTTTTCAACAGACTGTTTTTGCTAAGGCGCAAGTCTTGGGGGCGCTTTTCCAGTTCTTTGACTGGCTCGTACTTTTCCAGATACCAAGCTCTCAGAGCAATTATGGCCATGTCGCCCTATCAAATTCTCTCTTAAATACAACAACACCCAAGCCCTTACTTGCTGAGTGATTTCCTTCTCTTTGGTAATTCTATCTAGAGTTGCACTGATTTAACAATTCACCGAATTTCGGTACAATCAATCAGTTCTATCGCTCTCTATCAACCATTTTAGGAAATATCAACTTCTGGGTTGGGTGTTATTGTATTTGGACGAGACAGATTAAAATTAAACAGCGCTTTTTTCCTCTTAACTCAGTTTCACTTGGCTGTTTGGTCTGCCAGGGAAGCTTTTCTTGCTTCAATTCTTAATTTACCACCCACACCAAAAGGCAGCAAGCCTGTGCAACTAAACTTTACTTTTTGGCTGCTATCAGGTGCTAAAATTTTTCTCTAATTTCGCAAAACCCTTACTTCACAAACTTTTGCGCTTATTTATTTAGCAATAGCTCGCCTATTTTAAAATGGAAGTAATCGCTCATCTTCTGTAAAGAAGTATAAAATTATTTGTTAATCCAAGTTCCCAGTTATAAATTCAGATATGTATATTACATAAGCTACAAAAATAATACAAAAAAATCTATGTTGCTGGAATTAGCGATCGCAGATGCCTACGGTGCAGGTTTTGAATACGCTGATGAGATGATAAATCTTGGCTACAACGATTTGAGCAGATATGTGCAGAATCCCAGCCACCCGCTCACACCAGGCTGTTATACTGACGATACACAGATGAGCATAGCGATCGCAGAAGCGATCGTCGCTGGAGAGCCCTGGACACCGGAAGTCCTTGCCAAATGGTTTGTCACCGCCTTTAAAAGAGATCCCAGAGAAGGTTACGCCAACAGATTTTACCATTTTTTGCTCGAAATTCGCGATGGAGAAGAGTTTTTAGCGAAAATAAACCCTAGAGCGACAAAAGCGGAGCAGCGATGCGTGCTGCTCCGATCGGCGTGTTCCCGACAGTAGAGAAAGTCATGGAATATGCAAAAATCCAGGCGGCCATCACCCATAATACGCCGGATGGAATTAACGCCGCCACAGCCGCTGCTCTCATATCCCATTACTTTATTTACCGGCTGGGGCCAAAAAGTCAGCTAGGGCAGTTTGTCGAGGGGTACGTACCCGGTCAATGGTCGAAACCGTGGCAAGGAAAGGTAAAATCGAAAGGTTGGATGAGCGTAAGGGCAGCAATTACCGCAGTGATGCGAAATAATTCTCTCAGCGAACTCTTGAAGGATTGCATTTCCTTTGGGGGAGATGTGGATACGGTAGCGACGATCGCACTAGCGGCAGGTTCGTGTAGTGAGGAAATCTCCCAGGATCTTCCATCTCATCTTATCGAAACCTTGGAGAATGGCTCCTACGGCAGAGATTATCTGATTGAGTTGGAGCGGCAGTTAATGAGGAAACTTGAAGAAACCGATCGCTAACAACTAGCAGAGCCACGAAAATTAGCCCTTTCTCTTAATTAACCAGGATTAGCAATAGCTGGATACGTCTTCGCCGCATTCATCCGCCAGGTAGCACAAAGCGCGGAAACGCAAAGTACTTACTTCCTCATAAAGCGGATTCAGCTTACACATCGGCGGAATGTGAAACAAGGTACGACCGAACACTTTCACATCCCGTTCAAAGGGGCACTGGGCCGGAATCATTTGGCAGAGGCGGTGAGCTAGTTCCCGATCTTTAACATCTACTCGCTCCAGCATTCGGCGCAAAGGTTGCAGCAGATCGAATTTCTGCTTGGCTGGGCCCTGCTGCAAAGGTGTTGCGGTTACTAGATCTGCTGGCTCAATCCATGCCCAAGTTGTCAAAGTACGATTTTGTATGGTAGAATCAGTTACACTCATTTTTCTTCTCCTTCTTGCCAACTAAGGATCTGCTTTCCTCTGTTGGTTAAATACAGCATGACAAATTTATTTACCGGATCGTCACACCCGTTTGGTTGATGTTTGAGTGACAATCGAGTTTTAAACACTGAACTTAGGGTTGATATTTTTCCTCTCTCTTTAGAGAGAGATGGTATATAACAATTTATTTTCCACAACCCAAAAAGTTTTGCGTGAGTAATATTACGGAACTTTTGACTGGAGGTAGCATAAGTAAATTGACTAGAGCGCAATCCGGCAAGTTCCTTAATTGCCGTAGAGACACTCTGCGTGGTAGACGGTGAAACAATAACAATGGGATGAGCATTGCAAAGGTTTACATTACCACACAGAGTTTAACATTTTTTTAAAATTGTCAAGTGAGTAGGGCAAAATTTTTGCCCTGATTTTGCATAAATCAGTATAAGGGTAGATGACATAAAGAGGGTAAAAGGAAAATATTTTCCCTTTACCGTCTTTCCAGAAAACAAGCGATCGCCAAACCAGTAAACTAGGAAGCGACCCTAGCAGTGACGCGACGGCGACGACCTGTAGCTTTAGCTGGAGGTGGTGCATCGGGAATTTGCATCAAGAAGACCAGCAAAGGACGACTTTGGAGTTCGCGGCGCAGCAGTCGCTGTAGCGCTTGTTCGATTTGGACTTGCAAACCAGCCCAGTCCACTTCCAGTTCTTCACCATCAAAAGAACGAGCGAATTCTTGCCAGCGATCGTTCAACAAGTTTTCGATCGTCTGCTGGACAAGCTTTTGCAGCAAAGACCGTTCCACTGTAGTGACCACACCTCTTAAGTGTACTTCCGGCTTAGCCACCAGTTTGCCTTCCCAATCGATCGCACTAGCCACAGTCACAACACCATCTTCTGCCAGTTGCTGACGTTCCTTGAGAATACTGTCGTGCAGAAGACCGGCGTTATCGACCAGTTGAATACCTGCGGGAACCTTGCCACCAATGCGGATGCTATCCTCAGATAATTCCACCACATCGCCATTATCGATTATCACCATATTTTCTGCTGGAATGCCCATATTTTGAGCAGTCTTGGCGTGCTGCACCAGCATCCGGTGTTCCCCGTGGACCGGCAAAAAGAATTTGGGACGAGTCAAAGCGATCATCAGCTTTTGGTCTTCCTGACAACCGTGACCGGAAACGTGAATGCCCTTATCTCTACCGTAGATGACGTTAGCACCCTGCATCATCAATTTATCGATCGTCGTCACAACTGCGATCGTATTTCCCGGAATGGGATTTGCCGAGAAAACTACCGTATCGCCCTTGCGGATTTTAATATGGGGATGTTCTTGATTGGCAATCCGAGTCATCGCCGCCAGCGGTTCCCCTTGCGATCCGGTTGTCAAAATCAGAATTTTCTCATCGGGTAAGCTGCGGACAGTGTGCCAAGGTTGCAGCAAATTGTCTTCACATTTTACATAACCGAGATTGCGAGCGTGGGCAATCACATTCAGCATCGATCTACCGATGACCGATACCACCCGATTGTGCTTCTTCGCCAGTTCTAAAATCATACCGATCCGGTGTACCGAAGAAGCGAATGTCGTCACCATCAAGCGTCCCGGTGCTTGGGAGAAAATCCGGTCTAAATTCGGATAAACTGACCTTTCCGAAGGCGTTTGACCGGGAACTTCCGAATTGGTGGAATCGCTAATCAAGCACAGAACGCCCTTTTCGCCGTGTTCGGCTAGCTTTTGCAGATCGAAAAATTCACCATCCACGGGAGTGTGGTCAATTTTAAAATCACCTGTGTGAATGATGACGCCAGCCGGGGTGTGAATGGCGACAGTAAAGCTATCGGAAATCGAGTGAGTATTGCGAATGAATTCCGCGAAAAAGTAAGAACCGATGCGAACAATGTCGCGAGGCATAACCGATCGCAGTTCCGTGCGGTTAGCAACACCCGCTTCTTCCAGTTTACCTTGCAACAAAGCCATCGCCAAACGCGGGCCATAAATCACCGGAATATCAAATTGTTTGAGGTGATAGGGAATGCCGCCGATGTGGTCTTCGTGACCGTGGGTGACTATCATGCCCTTAATTTTGTGGCGATTTTCCCGCAGATAAGTCAAATCTGGCAAAACAATGTTGACTCCGTGCATTCCCTCAGTGGGAAAAGCCAATCCCGCATCTAATAGCACGATTTCATCGTCGTACTCGAACACGCAAGTATTCTTGCCAATCTCGTGCAGACCGCCGAGAGGAATAATTTTGATAGTTGGGGAATTGCCGTTTTTAGTCATTTGCATCCTTACGATAAGTTTCAAAAAGTTGCTGTTGCCAATCGTTCGTCGAACGTCGTTCATTGTTAGTAACTATGAACTGCGAACTGCGAGCCATTAGCTATTAGCCATTAGCTAAATTATTCAGTTGTTTAAAAACTTGGCATAAGTATCGTGTCTGCTATAGCAGAGAAAGATCTTTTAGCACAGCTTTTAATTTTTCAGTAATTTCAGTACTTGCTTCGCTTAAAGGTAGGCGGGGGCTACCTACATCCCAACCTTGGAGTTTCAAAGCTGCTTTTACTGGAATCGGATTAGTTGTGGCAAACAGAGCTTTAAACAGTGGAAAAAGTTGCAAATGTATCTGAGATGCTTCTTGAGTTTTACCTGCAAAAAAAGCTTCAATCATTTGTTTTAACTGCGTTCCCACCACATGACTGGCTACACTTACTACACCTACACCGCCAACTGCAAGCATTGGTAAAGTGAGGGAATCGTCCCCTGAATATATCTCAAATTCCGGAGGAGTTAAACATTTTGTTTGGCTTGCCCGATCCAGATTGCCGCTAGCTTCTTTAATGGCAACGATATTGGGAATTTTAGCTAAGCGGGCAACTGTTTCTGGCAACAGATCTTGACCGGTGCGACCCGGTACGTTGTAAAGCATTATCGGCAGATCGGGTGTGGATTGCGCGATCGCTTCAAAATGCCGGTACAGCCCTTCTTGCGGTGGTTTGTTGTAGTACGGAACAACTTGCAAAGAACCATCTAATTCTATCTTAGCGGCTTTTTGCGTAGCTGCGATCGCTTCGCTTGTCGAATTTGAACCTGTGCCTGCCAGCACTTTTGCTTTACCGCCTACTGCCTTTTTTACTACCTGAAATAGTTCGTATTCTTCTGACCAAGTTAACGTTGGCGATTCGCCAGTAGTACCGCACACTACCAAGCCTTCCGAACCGTTATCTACCAGATGGATTGCCAGCTGCTCTGCCACAGCATAATCTACGCTGCCGTCTTGTTTAAACGGCGTAATCATTGCCGTTACAACTCTTCCAAACCTTACCACACTCTTAATAACTCCTCAACAACAGATTTTAGATTTTGGATTTTAGATTTTGGATTTTAGAATAATAATTTATCCAAAATCCTTACTTAAAATGACGATAATTAAACAGAAACAGCCGCTGCTGCTTTCCGAACCCAATTTTTTGCTACCAACAGTTCTGCTATTTGCACTGCATTTAATGCTGCGCCTTTGCGAATTTGGTCTCCTGAAAGCCAAAATTCCAATCCACCTGGGTTAGAAATATCTTCACGAATTCTCCCCACTAAAACCTCATCTTTACCGCTGGCTTCTATGGGCATCGGGAAGTAATTTGCCTGCCAATCTTCTACTAAGCGCACGCCCGGAGCCTGACTGAGAATGTCCCGCGCCTTTTCTACAGAAAAAGGTCGATCGAATTCTAGATTAATCGCTTCCGAGTGCGCCCGCAGCACGGGAACTCGCACGCAAGTTGCCGTAATTCTCATCTCTGGAGAGCCGAAGATCTTGCGCGTCTCGTTGACCATTTTCATTTCTTCTTCACAATACCCCAATTTGTTCAACTTAGAGTTGTGGGGAAATAAATTAAACGCCAATGGGTAGGGAAATATTTCCTTTTGGGGTGTTTCGCCTGCCAAAATCGCCTTAGCTTGCTCTTTCACTTCCTCCATTGCCCTAGCTCCTGCACCGCTGGCAGATTGATAGGTTGCCGCTACCATCCGTTTGACTGGCTGTACCCGATGCAAAGGCCAAACCGCGACAGACATCAAAATAGTTGTGCAGTTGGGATTGGCGATAATGCCGCGATGGTCGGCTGCCGCCTCTGGATTTACTTCCGGAACTACTAAAGGCACTTGCGGTTCCATACGGAAAGCGCTGGAGTTATCGACGACTACTGCACCCGCCTCTACCGCTTTGGGAGCCCACAATTTAGAAGTGGAACCACCTGCTGAAGCCAAAACGATATCTACGTTGTCGAAAGAAAGTTCTCCCACCGGTTCAACAGGCAGGTGTTCTTCGCCAAACTGCATGGTTCGTCCGGCAGAGCGAGGTGAAGCTAGAAGTTTTAAATCGGCCAGTGGGAATTTACGACTTGCCAACAATTCCAGCAACTCAGTACCCACGGCTCCGGTTGCTCCTAAGATGGCGACTCGATAGGATTTTGACAAACTCGGTTCCTCCTTTTGAACGATTTAAGACGTTTGGGATTTTAAGATAAGGACAATTTTGGACGCGATATTTAAAACAGTCAACAGGGTTGATAGTGTGTCGGGACGGTTTTTACCGACGATGTTAGGATTCGGAGACTTTTTATAAAAAAGGAGCAGCTTTGTGTTGGTTATCAGTCGGGGGGAGAAGCTTTGTAGGTGAAATTCACCCCTACTCCGCCCATAAATAAGTATATTTTTTAATATATATATCTTATTGAGTCATGTACTGTGGTGTATTCAGAAAACAGGTTTTTGTTTTTAAGCCCTTATATAAATTTTACATAATTATCTGGCAAAAATTGAAACGATCGCCAGCGATCGTGAGAAATGAGTATCCAGATGTACTATCATCAGATAGGAAACCAAAGGGACTGGAAATGTTCCCTCCCTTGAGGCTGAAGTCTTAACAGGCTTCCAGCTACGGTAAGTTGGTAGATCCCATCGCCGGTTGCTTGCACCAGCATATCACGCTGAGAGAGATCTGTTGGGGGGTAGTGCGATCTGACACCAGTTGCTCGTCGATGAAGCGGAAAATTATCTTGTCCCCTTCCTTGTCGGTCTCAACCAACTACTGAAGACTGCAAGAGTTGGGGTTGGGGGTGAAATAACCCGCTCTTTAACCTCAGACGATCCCAGACAGGGCTTGGAATCTGTCGTTGCAGCCCCGGTATGATTTGAAAAATTGCAGCAGTTATCGTCAAACAAAAAATAGGCATGAAAGTTACCCAGGAAAAGCTTCCCCAGAGCCAGATTGGCTTGGAAATAGAAATTTCGCCCGAAATGTCCAAAAAGGCTTACGAGCAAGTTTTTCAAGACCTTGCCCGCTCGGCCAACATCCCTGGGTTTCGCAAAGGCAAGGTTCCTCGCCACATCTTGGTACAGCGCTTTGGCTCGACGCGACTAAAAGCAGCGGCTTTGGAAGAACTAATTCGGGATGGAGTTAAAGAAGCAATTAAACAAGAGTCGATCGAAGCTATTGGCAACTACCAGCTGCGTTCTGACTTCGATCGATTGGTGAATCAGTTTGAACCTGGAAAAGCGCTGACTTTCTCAGCGACAGTCGATGTACCGCCAGTGGTAAACCTAAAAGAGTACACTGGTCTACAACTAAAGGCAGAAGAAGTCAAGTACGATCCCAGCTCGGTAGACAAGTTTTTAGAAGAGCGTCGTAAAGAACACGCCACGTTAGTGCCAGTATCGGGACGTCCGGCACAATGGGGAGATACAGCGGTAGTTGATTTTAAAGGTCGGCTGACTGGCGCTGGTGAGGGTGAAGGTGAAGCAGGTGGGGAAATTCCCGGTGGAGAAGCCCAAGATTTTCAGGTAGAGTTAGCCGAAGGCCGCTTTATTAAAGGTTTCGTTGATGGCATAGTTGGACTGAATGTGGGAGAAACAAAAGAAATTTCCGTCCAATTCCCCGCAGACTATCCGCAAAAAGATTTGGCCGATAAGCCGGCGATGTTTGAGGTGACGCTGAAAGACCTGAAAGAAAAAGAGCTACCCGAACTCAACGATGACTTTGCCGATGAAGTGAGCGAGTTCCAAACATTAGAAGAATTGCGCTCCCACTTGGAATCGAGGTTTCAGGAGCAAGCGGAAAGCAAAACTAAAGCTAATAAGCAGGAAGTGCTGCTGAACGAACTGCTCAAGCAGGTGGAAGTCGATCTGCCACAAACGCTGATAGAGGAAGAAATTAATGAATTGGTGACGCAAACCGCAATGCGGCTGAGTAACCAGGGCATTGATATCAAGAGGCTGTTTACTCAGGAAATGATACCGCAGTTGCGAGAACGATCGCGCCCGGAAGCGATCGATCGGATCAAGCGCACTCTAGCACTGCGAGAAATAGGCAAACGGGAATCGATCGAAGTAGAATCGGCAGCCGTAAAAGCGCGGATGCAAGAACTGCTGGAAGAATACGGTGATGGTAAAGATATAGATCCGCAAAGATTGCAAGAATTTGTTGAAAACGAGCTGCTAACAGAAAAAATCGTCGCTTGGCTGGAAGAACATAGCACGATCGAACTGGTTCCAGAAGGTTCTCTGAGCCCCGCTACTGAAGAAAAGCAATTGGAAACAGAAGCTAACGCAGATGTCGAGGTGGCTGCTGAGGTAGAAACCAGCACAACCGATGCCTCAACACCTGCGGCAGCGGAAATACTGCCAACTCAAGGCGAACAGCTAGAAGCATAAGCCGCCAGCAAAGCTTCCACCGAGCTGCCGAGATCGAAAGAAATGCCGAGTATAGACGCGCTCTGTCGCGTTTATACTGTGGCAAAACTAAAAATGGCTTGTACGGCAGTACCGCCCAAGTAACAGCCAAGATAGAATTTCACTTTTAATTTGGTGTCGCTTCCCATATATAAGGATGTCGAGATCGCGATCGGCCAAGAGTAGTATTTATACCACGTCAAAAGGAAAATCGCATTCCTTCGATCTCGGCCATACAAAAAGTGAGACTTCCCCGGTAGAGATAGCCAAACACAGTGGATCTTGGCTATAACAAATATAGTTGTCGTTGCGATCGTTTTACATTTTCAGTTCACAGCACGAGTACCAACAGGCACAAGTTTAATAAGGTTTTATGCTCATATCTCAATCCCCTGACCTCTCCCCAATCAGTTGGCGCTACTCGCCAGTATACGGCTCATACCGCACCGAGGCAGTCGTACCTATGGTCGTCGAACAGTCTGGTATGGGAGAACGGGCTTTTGACATTTACTCGCGCCTGTTGCGGGAACGCATAGTGTTTTTGGGAACGCCAATTGACGATGAAGTTTCCGACTCCATTGTGGCCCAGTTGCTGTTCCTAGACGCAGAAGATCCCGAAAAAGACATCCAACTGTACATCAACTCCCCAGGAGGATCGGTGACAGCAGGGATGGCGATTTATGACACCATTCAACAAATTCGCCCTAATGTTGTCACCATCTGTTATGGACTGGCTGCCAGTATGGGAGCGTTTTTGTTGGCGGCGGGAACTCGCGGTAAGCGGATGTCTCTAGCCAACTCCCGGATCATGATTCACCAGCCACTAGGCGGTGCCCAAGGTCAGGCGGTTGACATCGAAATTCAAGCCAAGGAAATTCTCTACCACAAACGTAAGCTGAATGAATTACTGGCTTATCATACCGGTCAACCCCTGGAAAAGCTGGAAATCGATACTGACCGCGACTTCTTTATGTCAGCCGTAGAAGCTAAAGAATACGGTATTGTAGATGGGGTCATCACCAGGCAGAATCTTCCCAAATCAGGAAATTCCCTCAGTAACGATAACGGCAGCGTCTAAGCCAGCGGTCTCAAGACAGAGGATGAAATGCGATCGAGTCCGAATCGATCCACAGTCAAAGTCCTTACAGGTTGATATAGAATTTAAGTATGCCCAGGTAGAATAACCGCCAAAACCGCTAAACATTAAACACAGCGGACAGCTTGGAAAAAAAATGGCATGAGGGTGGCGAAAACCTCCGCAAAAATAGCTAGGGAATAGCTACGGAAGTCTAAAGCTTCCCACAATCACACCAGTGAACACTGAGACTCTAAAACGTATCCTGTGGCACAGGAAAACGCTAGAAAAACTATTCTAGTACGCTTGGGGAGACAAGCCCTCTGAGGTTAGCTAAATTAAGCTAGTCGATCGGTGCATTTTGTACGGTTAATTAGTTTAAGAATTGCCTGCAAAGGATAGCTAATTTTAAGGTGTGTCGATGAACCAAGAATTTCTTGAATTATATTCAGGAGATTGTCAACGCACTTCAATAAGAGGCAGCTATGTCACCCAAGTACGACTCCCATTTAAAATGTTCCTTTTGCGGCAAGTCTCAAGAGCAGGTTCGCAAATTGATTGCCGGTCCGGGAGTCTACATTTGTGATGAATGTGTAGATTTGTGTAACGAAATTTTAGATGAGGAACTGTTGGATTCCGGGCCAACATCTCCCCAACCATCACCAAGGTCAGAACCATCTCAAAAGCGGCGTAACCGATCGTCCCATCTTTCCCTGCATCAAATTCCCAAACCAAGAGAAATTAAAAAATATTTAGACGAACACGTAATCGGCCAGGACGAAGCAAAAAAAGTCCTTTCAGTAGCAGTATATAACCACTACAAACGCCTCAGCTTTCAGCAGGCGAAAAACACCGGGAAAGCAGGGCAAGAGGAAGTGGTAGAAATACAAAAATCCAATATCCTGCTCATGGGGCCGACAGGCTGCGGAAAAACACTTTTGGCCCAAACTCTCGCCAATATCCTGGATGTGCCGTTTGCAGTAGCAGATGCTACTACGCTTACGGAAGCGGGATATGTCGGCGAAGATGTGGAAAATATCCTGCTGCGACTGCTGCAAGTGGCAGACTTCGATGTGGAAGAAGCCCAGCGAGGGATCATTTATATCGATGAAATCGATAAGATTGCCCGCAAAAGCGAAAATCCCTCCATTACGCGGGATGTATCCGGCGAGGGCGTCCAGCAAGCGCTGCTGAAGATGCTCGAAGGGACAGTAGCAAACGTACCTCCCCAAGGCGGACGCAAACACCCATATCAAGACTGCATCCAAATCGACACCAGCAATATCCTATTTATCTGTGGCGGTGCTTTTGTCGGTTTGGAAAAGGTGGTGGATCAGAGAATTGGCAAAAAGTCAATGGGCTTTGTCCAAGGTGGAGAGCCGATATCGAAAGAAAAACGGACAGCGGATATTCTCAAGCAATTGGAACCGGATGACTTGGTGAAATTTGGCATGATTCCGGAGTTTATTGGCCGCATTCCGGTGATTGCGGTGGTAGATCCGCTGGATGAAGAAACTTTGACGGCGATTTTGACTCAGCCGCGCAACGCGCTGGTGAAGCAGTACCAGAAGTTGCTAAAAATGGACAACGTACAGCTCGAGTTTAAGCAGGATGCGATCCGGGCGATCGCGCAAGAAGCATATCGGCGCAAAACTGGTGCTAGGGCGCTACGCGGAATTGTAGAAGAACTGATGCTGGATGTGATGTACGAGCTGCCATCGCGCAAGGATGTTACTCGTTGTGCGATCACAAAGGAAATGGTAGAGAAGCGATCGACCGCCGAACTGCTTGTCCATCCATCCTCTTTACCTAAGCCAGAATCAGCCTAGTGGATTTTAGATTTTAGATTTTAGATTTTAGATTGGTTGTAACAGACAAGAATCTGAAATTACAATAAATAGACGATCGATGGAAAATCCAAAATCCAAAATCCAAAATCGAAAATTTAAAAATGCCATTAATTCAGGTAAGAGGCGTCGATCATTATTACGAATGGATTCGATCGCCTGCAGCAGATAAATCCAAGCCAGTCATGATTTTCCTTCACGGCTGGGCAGGTTCCGGTAGATATTGGGAAAGTACGGCAAAAGCGCTGGCAGATAATTTTGATTGTTTGCTGTACGATATGCGCGGATTTGGGCGTTCCCGTTTGCCATTACCAGAAGCTATAGCAGATGCACCTACATTAACATACGAACTAGAAGAGTTTGCCGACGACTTGGCAGAATTATTGAACGCTTTGCAGTTGGGGCGCATTTATCTCAATGCCCATTCTATGGGTGCTTCTGTCGCCACCCTATTTTTGAATCGTTACCCAGAAAAAGTAGAAAAAGCAATTTTAACTTGTAGCGGCATTTTTGAATACGACGAAAAAGCATTTGCAGCATTCCATAAATTCGGCGGCTACGTTGTAAAATTCCGCCCCCGTTGGCTGGGAAAAATTCCTTTAGCCGATATCTTCTTTATGAAGCGTTTCTTACATCGCCCCCTGCCAAGAGCGGTGAGTAAAGCATTTTTGGATGATTTTCTCTTAGCAGATTACGAAGCCGCTTTAGGGACAATTTTTACTTCGGTGAGTAAAGAAGCATCTGAGGTAATGCCGCAGGAATTTGCCAAATTATCAGTACCAACTCTTTTAGTTTCCGGTGAATACGATTTGATTATTCCGGCAGAAATGGGGCGACAAGCGGCAGCTTTAAGCGAAAAAGTGGAGTATGCTCTTATTCCCAATACTGCACATTTTCCTATGTTGGAAGATGCAGAAACTTATTTGCAGAAAGTGCAGGAGTTTTTGGGGGTTAAGTCTGAGTTTAATTGAACTAAAGTTTAACCAACTAAAAACCTGTTCGACTGTTAATTGCAACTCAATTCCATCCAGTACGGGTAACTGAGTAGAACCTGTAAAAATTTCTATTTTTTGACCCGGAAACATAGCTAGAATCGTTTCAGTTTCGGAGTCGATTAACCAACACAATTCAGTGCCATTACGCGAGCAATGCAATAATTTACTAAGCACTTTAGTTTGATTTTGCTCAGGGGAAAGGATTGCGATCGCCCAATCTGGATGAATTTCAAAACGGTTAGCAATTTTGCCAGATGGGAGAATGGGTATTCTTTCCCAGCGGAATACAGATATGTCAGGGATAATGGAGTCACCGCCAAAGGTGCAGCGTAGTTCTGGGAAAGCGTAGGCAATTTTTGGGGTTTCAGTTATTTCGTTGATAACGGTGCAAAGTTTAGCTTGTAGTCAGCTGTGTTCGCCTTGGGGCATATCTTTTTGAATGATTTCTCCATTGATAAATTCCGATCCTGGCTTAGTTTCCGGAAGTTTGAGGAACTCCTCTAGAATTAGTTTGGGTTTAATAATGGTTGCAGACATTGGTAATTTGTCGTTTGGGAGGGGATAGTTTAATTATGTGCGATCGCACCGCCATTGGGACAGGTAAAAAGTGCGATCGCTCCTGAATATCATCCCAATCCTAATTCGCGTTTGAGTAAATTAATCGACTTAACGCCAATGTAATTTTCGCAGCAGATTAGCTGAGGCGGACGAATCATATCGTCTCTGGCATCTGCAACTGTCGCTTTTACGGTGCTAAAACTAGCTTGATCGCTGATAATTGTTCTGGCACTGCGAACTAAGGCGTTAAGCTTGTAGGTGTCTCCGCGTTGAGCGGTCATGACTAGCAAATCGTCACCTCGGAGACTGTGAATTATGACTTCTGCGGCTCGCAGGATACCAGAACTGAGACTGACAAGACCGACGCAGCTGTCTTTTGGCAAGCTTTTGACCACCTGGATTTCCGAACTGTAGTCGTAGATATCGACGGGGATAACTCGGACTGATTTGGGTGCGACGATCGCTTCTGCTTCTCCGATAAAATAGCGACTGGTCACCACTGTACCACCATGAGTTTGGTCGAGAAATGCGCCTAACTCCTCCAAAGGCACGAGTTGTACGGGAATTTTGAGCGATTGTTCCAATTCCTGCACCATCAACTCGCCAACGCCAATATCCTGCTTGGGAGCTGTGACTAGCACTCTAGCACTGCAACGCAAGCGCCAGTCGATTTCTCCCAAAAAAAGCTCTCTGGCTTGGTTGAGAGTGCAACCTTCGGCAAGTAGTTTGTCCAGGCTTTCCTGTACGATTTTGTTGGCTTGGGGATACTGTTCGACGATCGGTGATTTTAGCCTCGATCCGCCTTCATTACCTTGAGCGCGGACGTAAATACCCGACCCCGCCAGAGACTCGACCAATCCGATGTCTTCTAAGTGACGGTATACCTTACTGATGGTGTTGCGATGCAGACCCGTCTGCATGGCTAATGCGCGGGTGCTGGGGAGGCGGTGTCCGGGGGGAAACTGGCGGGATGCGATCGCAAACCGAATTTGATTAAATAGCTGTGTTGATGCTGGGATTTCACTATCTGGCTGAATATGAAATTGAACCATCTTAGAGCCTCCAGGGACTCCGATCGAGTTTTTAAAGGGATAATGCGGCGGTAGGCACCATAAAATTGTGTTTTTGTCTATATATCCAGTGTATTGTTATCTTGCAAACAGCTTACCGCCTCTAGGGTAGGTAATCCGCACTTGTTAGCACAGATTATCTGAAACTGCATCATACCGAATACTGAGAAAAATAACATTACCAGAACGGGTGATCTATCGAAAATGGATATTCTGAATGCGATCGGTCAATCTTGGCTTTTGGAAAATTTATTGCTATGAGAGAATAAACTCACACTCATGGTTTATGCTGTGAGAGGTATTAAAAGTTCCTACGCTCGAATGCTAAAAATAGTCGCACAAATCGATACTTTTTTGAGAAAGTGCGGGCTCCGCTGAACAAAAGGCTGAGTTTGTAAGAGAATTTTTAAATATAGAAGCACAACATAGATATTAGTCAAAAAATAGTTCGCTTGGATTTTTATTTTAAATAAAGTATGACGATCGCCTAAATTATTGCTTATTATAATGGCTAATATCCACCCTGACGGGCAGGTGTAATAGAGTGGTTATTGGCATGAATATGTAACTTTTTATGGTAGTTTGATGCACAATTATTAAACCTGAAAAATTATTTCAGCTTTTGAAGCGTCTTGGAGGAAATGGAAGAGCAGTTATTCTTTCTACATCTATCTTGCGGAAGAATCGGGCGATCGCATACGCATAGACGCGGGTGAAAAGCAGAAAGGCGTACAAGAAGTGGCCGATCGCATTCGTAGCTTTCTCAATCTAAAATCTATACGGTGATATCACGAGGGTAAAACAGGATGGCAGACCTAGAGATTCGCACATCTAACGTTAAAATACCCAATGGGGAGTTGCAAATTGATGCGTACTATGCAGAGCCGATCGGCCAGGTGCCTTTCCCGGCGGTGATAGTATTCCAAGAGATCTTCGGAGTAAACGAACACATCCGAGACGTAACGGCACGAATTGCTAAGGAAGGTTACGTAGCGATCGCACCTGCACTCTTCCAACGCATCGCTCCTGGTTTTGAGACCGGTTACACTCCAGAAGACATTAAAATCGGCAGAGACTACAAGCAACAAACCAAAGCATCCGAGTTGCTCGGTGATATCCAGGCGACGATAGATTATCTCAAAAGCCTGCCCCAGGTAAAAGGCGATCGCATTGGCTGCATAGGTTTTTGCTTTGGCGGTCACGTGGCCTATCTTGCCGCGACTTTACCCGATATCAAAGCTACTGCCTCATTCTACGGTGCTGGTATCGCCAATTCTACTCCTGGTGGCGGCGAACCGACAATAACCCGCACAAAAGACATTAAAGGCATCCTCTACGCCTTCTTTGGTATGGATGATGCCAGCATTCCAGCGGAACAGGTCGATCGAATTGAGGCAGAGTTAGAGAAACATCAGGTTACTCATCGCGTCTTTCGCTACGATGGAGTTGACCACGGTTTTTTCTGCGATCGTCGCGGAAGCTACGATGCAGCAGCAGCTGAAGCTGCTTGGGCTCAGGTTAAGCAATTGTTTCAAACGAATCTCCTGGTAGCAAGTGGAAGTTAGTGAGGATGTGCCAGAGGTTGTAGAAGCTTTTCCCCGTTTAGAGGCCGAAACTGAGATAAAAACTTGTTACAGCCAAAGGTAAAATGCTTGGGGTAGCTGCCCTGGGAGTTTGGTCATAGCAAAAACAAGTTTAGCGATCGTATCAAGGCGATCGATCGTCAGTCAAGCAGTGCGATCGTTAAACTACACTATCAGCCGTGCCATCAACCCTGCCGCGCCAGCAACTAAATCAAAATTTACCTAGATCGAAAAGAAAGATGAAACCCAAATCGACGCCTTCTCAAGCCAATAACTCATCCTTTTCTATGGATGATTTTGCCAAAGCCCTCGAAACACACGACTACAACTTTGAAAAAGGGCAGGTGGTACGCGGCAAGGCGTTTGAATACGCCAGCGATGGTGTGTATATAGACATTGGTGCTAAATCCTCCGCTTTTCTCCCCATTCAAGAGATTATCTTAAAACGATCGACTACTTTGTCCGAATTATTACCATTAGGGGAAGAACGCGAATTTTTAATCATCCGCGAGCAAGATGCAGACGGACAAGTTACCCTTTCTTTAAAGCAGCTACAAATTAAGCAAACTTGGGATAAGTTGGCCGAAATGCAAGATAGCGGTCAAACAATACAAGTGAAAGTCACCGGTGTAAACAAAGGTGGTGTCACCGTCGATGTTAAGGGGGTACGGGGTTTTATTCCGCGCAGTCACTTAATAGATAAAGACAAGCTGGAGGAACTCATCGGTCAACCCTTAACTGCCAGCTTTTTGGAACTCGATCGCGAACGCGAAAAACTCGTTCTTTCCCAGCGCTTAGCCAGTCAATCCGCTCGCTTTAGCGAAATGGAACTGGGACAGCTAGTAGAAGGTAAAATTAGCGGTATCAAACCCTTCGGCTTATTCGTCGATTTGGGAGGTACTACCGGTTTGCTCCACATCAAACAAATCAGCCAAACCTACATTGAATCGCTGCCAAATCTGTTTCAGGTCGGTCAGCAGATTAAAGCAGTCATAGTCGATTTAGATGAAGGAAAAAGTCGTATTTCTCTTTCCACCAGAGTCTTAGAAAATCACCCAGGTGAAATGCTAGAAAACATGGCTGAAGTGATGGCTTCAGCTGATGCCCGCGCTCAACGCGCCAAGAAAAATATTTCAAATGCAACTTGAGCTTGCGGATTACCTGGGTAAAAGCTTAATATTCTAATCGGCTTCCTTGTCAAGCGGTCTGGTATAAATAAATTTAGCTCTATCAGATCGCTACGTTAACTTGGAACTCTAACTCCCACTTTTGAGATAGGCTATGTCTGTAGGTGACTGCGCTAACTCTCAACGGTAACTTAATCTATGTAGCGTTATACCAAGTTGCATTCTTACAAGTATATTTCTCTCGCCTTCTTTCCCTTCTGGAACGAGAATATTCAACATTCGATCGCAACTTGGTATTATATGGGTGCAACAAATCTACAGGTTTGATTAGTGTTATAAAGGTAGAGAAATCATGGCTAACGGAGATACTCGCTTAACCCTAGAACAAATATTTGATGCTAATTACTATCGCCTAAATAATCCAGACTTAGCCCAACTTAGCGATGATGAAGCCTTAAATCACTTATTAACATATGGATTCTTAGAAGCAGGTAGTATTCCATCAAGACTGCAATTTTCACCGTTTGTTGACTTTGAATATTATCGGAATAATAACTTAGATATCTCAGGGTTTTTCGACAACCGACAATTAGTACAACAGTTTTTAAACGAAGGGCTTTTCCAAGGGCGATCGTTCTCGCCCGTAGTCGATCTGAATTTATATAGGCAAAGCTACGCCGATCTGGCAGGTTTAGACAATAACCAATTACTCGAACATCTGATCGATTATGGCATTTATGAAGGAAGAATATTTTCACCGTTAATAGACATCAATTACTATCGGCAGAATAACCCCGATCTGGCCGGATTCGACAACAAAGAATTATTCGTACAATTTCTCACTGCTGGCATAAACGATGGGCGATCGTTTTTACCGCTATTTGATGTCAACTTTTACCGAGCAAACAACCAAGACTTGGATGATGCGGATTACACTAACGAGCAGTTAACAGATCATTTTCTAAATATTGGCCTAAGAGAAGGAAGAAGGTTTTCGCCATTTTTCGATATCAACTACTACCGAGAAAGCAATCCAGACTTAGTTTTAGCAGGGTTAGACAATGAAGAATTGTTCAATCATTTTCAAACTCGCGGTTTGGATGAAGGGCGCAGATTTTCACCCTTTATTGATGTTAATTACTACTTAGCTAACCAACCTGACCTAAGAGCGGCAGGTTTAACTCCTCGGCAAGCATTCGATCATTTTGTCAATATTGGTTTGAATGAGGGACGCCGCTCCTCGCTGATATTCGATCCGGTATATTACTTAGAGAATAATCAGGACTTAAAAAGAGCGGGATATACAAACAGACAAGCTTTTGAACACTTTCAAATCTCCGGTATCAACGAGAGGCGATCGTCATCAGTTTACTTCGATCCAAGGTCGATCGAGCCCTTTATTCTAGAAAGCATTCCAAACCTAATAGCTGCCCCTCAGTTATTAGAAAATTCGCCATTTAGATGGAACATCCCAGCCGATGGGGTACTCACATACAGCTTCGTCACCTCTGCCAGCGCCCCTTTGTACGAAGGGCGAGAATCTGGCGTGACGGAATTGACCCCACAAATTAAGAACAATATTCGCAACATCCTGCAACTTTACGACAACATACTGCCCTTCGATTTAGTTGAAGTTTCAGACAGACCTCCCAACGTCGGGCAGCTACGGTTCATGTTTTCCAACGGGCCACGCGATCAATCGCGAGAAGGAAACGTTCTCGCTTATGCCTACTACCCCGGAGACCCCACCGACTTTACTGGTAATCTTGCTGGCGACGTACATTTGAACCCTAACAGAAGTACGATCGATTTTTCAACTGGTGCCGGCAGTTTCAGCTATGAAGTTTTACTGCACGAAATCGGTCATGCGCTAGGTTTGCGACATCCTTTTGAGGGGAACCCGCCTCTAGCTGCAGGTAAGGATAACGATAGTAACACAGTCATGGGTTATAGCTTTTTTCCCGGTAATTACAATGGCTCTTTTGCCAGTACACCGATGGCCTATGATATCCGTGCCTTGCAGTTACTGTATGGGTTTAGTAGTTTGAATGAAGGTGACACAAACTATCAGTTTAATGTCAACAATTTTTTTGGCGCAGAGTCAAATGGACAAAATGGAGTAAAAAACACTATCTGGGATACCGGCGGAATTGATACATTTGATTTTTCAGCATTACCCCCGACTTTATTCGGTTATTACTTCAACATGAATGAGGGAGGTTACAACACTACACAGCTGGCGCTCAACGGTTCTACCTATACAACTTCCACTGCTCAGGGTATATTCACTACGAATAGTTTTGGCACAACTATTGGTTTTGGTTTCACTTTGGAAAACTTAGTCGGTTCTCAGGGAGATGATGAAATATTGGGAAATAATATTTCCAATAACATTGCAGGTGCAGCAGGTAACGATGTAATTACAGGTGCCCGTGGTGCAGATATCTTAAATGGCGGCCCCGGATCTGATATATTTGTATTGGCTCCGGGCGATGGCGGGCCAAATCCGGGCTCGACTGATGTGATTACCGATTTCACGGATGGTGAAGATTCGATCGGTCTAAGCGCTGGTTTGAGATTCGATCGCCTACGTATTACTCCCGGCACTAACCCGAACGATACTATTATCCAAGTTGCCAGCAGCGGCGAATACTTAGCTGTACTTACTGGCGTTCCATCTTTCGCTATCACTAATGCTGATTTCACGTTTGTTTAGAAATGTGTTGGCACATCCGCCTGCTTATTTCCAAGCGAATTCTAAGTAGAGTTGGACAAAAGTTGAAAAGTTGTGTTATGTGTCAAGTTGTTCCATTTGGAGTGGTTATGCGATCGCAGTAACCTATTCACAATGGAACAACGAACAATCAACGACATAGGTTAAGCGAAGTCACTAAACCGACTTAATACCAGTTTGTATTTGCCAGGAAAAAACTATGCCTACAGCTGCTACTTCCCCCTTAAGCATACAAGAACTATATGATGAGAATTTCTATCGAGCTAACAATCCAGACTTAAATTATTTAAACAGTCGGGATTTATACCAACAATTCCTGAATTTTGGCATTAATCAAGGTCGCAGATTTTCGCCGTACTTCGATGCCAATTTCTACAGACTTAGCAATACCGACTTAAATAGTTTAAACAACAGGCAGTTATTAGATCATTTTATCAACATCGGTCTGCCAAACGGTCGCAAATTCTCCCAATTTTTCGATATAAATTTTTATCGATCCGCCAACTCCGATTTAGCTGGTTTCGATAACATAGATTTGTTTCGACACTTCAAAAATTTCGGTGTCGCTGAAGGTTTTCGTCCCTTCTCACCAGTATTCGATATTAATTACTATCGAAATAATAACTCAGATTTGCAAGGGCTGAATTATCGGCAATTGTACGAGCATTTTCAGCTTTCCGGTATGGGCCAAGGACGTGAATTTTCGCCGTATTTTGACTTCGATATATACCGGGCTAGAAACTCTGAATTAACAAGTAATATCACTACTAATCAAGGATTGCTAGAAAGCTTCCTTACTACTGGGATAGAGCAGGGTCTTTCTGCCTCGCTGTTCTTCGATCTCAACTACTATAAATCTAAAAACTCCAGCTTGTCTAACTTGAGTAATAGACAATTATTCGAGCAATTCCAAATTATTGGTTTGCCGCAGGGGCGTACTTTCTCTCGCTACTTTGATTTTGATTTCTACCGAGATGCCAACCGAGACCTCGGTCAACTGAACAATAAACAATTGTGGGAACACTTCCAAAACTTTGGTTTAAGGGAGGGACGCCCTTCTTCAGCATTCTTCGATCTAGATTTTTATCGTTCTAGAAATCGAGACTTGGCTGGACTGAGCGACAAACAATTAGAGGAACAATTGATTACCGAAGGTCTGGATCAAGGTCGTTCCCTTTCACCATTCTTCGATCTTAATTACTATCGAGTTGCCAACGGTAAAGCGGAGACTCTCAGCAATAGACAATTGTGGCAAGACTTGCAAGACGTTGGCGTGCCGGGAGGACAGGCTTTTTCACAGTTCTTCGATTTGAATTTGTACCGAAGTAGCAACCCAGATTTGGCAGGTTTGAGCAACGAACAATTGTTTGAACATTTCCAAAACTTTGGTCTAGCTGAGGGAAGAACTTTTTCGCCAGTAATCGATCTAAATGTCTATCGAAATAGCAATCCGGATTTTACAAATCTGAGCAATAAAGATTTATTCGAGATATTGGTAACTTCTGGTATAAGTGGGGGAAGCGGTGGAGGTTCTGCTGTTACGCAGTTTTTTGACCCCGATTTTTATCGCACCAATAACCCTGACTTGGCAGAGGAAGGAATAGTTACCGATACGCAATTGTTGGAACACTTCCAAAACTTCGGTCTGGACGATCGAGGCAGAAAATTCTCACCATATCTAGACCTGGATTACTACCTAGCTAACAACCCAGATTTGGTGACCGCAGGTCTGACTAGGCGGGAAGCATTCGAGCATTTTCAACGTTACGGATTGGATGAAAGACGCCCGTTTTCGCAATTTTTTGATGTCCGATACTATCTAGATAACAACACCGATTTGCGTGCAACTGGGATGAGTTACCGCCAAGCGTTTTCTCACTTTCAAAATTTTGGTGTAAATGAGGGACGCCGCCCATCGATTCTATTTAATCCTGTTTATTATCTGGATAACAACCCGGACTTGGCTGCCAGAGGAATGAGTTTTAAGGATGCGTTTGTGCATTTTCAGAATAACGGTTTTGTGGAAGCGCGATCGGCGTCTGTTTTATTCCAGCCTCAAGATATTGCCCCCCTACTATTTCCTTTGGCCGTAAACGAAACTGGCGACGCTTTAGACCTGAGAGTAAACCCCCCCGTGACCATAGTAGCCTTACCTAACTGGCTTCAAAACGTGCGCGAATGGGGGGACATCCCAGCTAATGGCACTCTCAGCTATAGTTTTGTTGGCACAGCCGGTGCCTTTTTGTACGAAGGATCGGAGAGCAACGTTAGGGAAGTACCCGAATCGGTTAAAAACAACGTTCGCAATATCATGCGGCAGTATGATGAGGTTCTGGGCATCAATGTGGTTGAAGTTGCAGACACGCCTCCCAATGTCGGTCGCATCAGAATTATGTTTTCCAACGGCCCTGGCCAGCGCGGTGTACCGGGCTATGGCAATCCCCCTTCCGATAACCCCGGTACGACTTTGGCCGGTGATGTGCATTTAAATCCGACCATTGATTATTCTCAAGGCCCTGGCAGTTATAACTACCAAACTTTGCTCTCCGTAATTGGCAATGCTCTTGGGCTGCAAAACCCCAAAAAACAAACTCTACCTGCGGTTTTTGAGCCCGTTCTCAGTTTTGGGAAGGATAACAATACAAATACTGTAATGACCGATAATACTCCTCCCCAAACATATAACGGCTCATTTGCAAGCACACCTATGTCTTACGATATCCGTGCTTTGCAGTACCTTTATGGTGCCGGTTATGCAAACGAAACCGATACAACATATAGGTTTAATACCAGCAATTTCGGGCCTACCGATCTCAGCGGAAGAAATGGCTTAAAACAGACTATTTTCGATGCCGGCGGTATTGATACATTTGACTTTTCCGCATTGCCAGCCGTTCCCTTCGGTTACTACTTCGACATGAATGAAGGAGGACAAAATACAACACAAATTGCCCTCAATGGCGCAACCTATATTGTTCCCAACCCCAACAGCACTGACAACGACCCTCTCCCTCCCATCACATTGACAACTAACAGTTTTAGCACCACGGTTGCTTTTAGCTTCTCTCTCGAAAACCTGGTCGGTTCTCCGGGAGATGATGAAATATTGGGCAACAATTTGTCCAATAATATTGCAGGCGGTGCTGGCAACGATATCATCAACAGCGGCATCGGTAAAGATACATTAACAGGTGGTGCTGGCAGCGATATTTTTGTAGTGGTTGCCGGCCAAGGCAGCCCCAACCCGGAAAACGCTGATATTATTACTGATTTCGTGGATGGTCAGGATAGAATTGGCTTGGGTATAGGTTTGACTTTTTCTCAGATCGTGATATCCCCAGGCACTAACTCGAATGACACTTTCATTCGACTTGCTAGAAGCGGTGAATACTTGGCTGTATTGACTGGGATTCCATCTGCGGCCATTACCCAAAGCGACTTTACTGCTATTTGAGAATAGTGCGCGGCTAGTTGTTAACAGTGAGTTTAAACATAACTAACAACTAGCTGATAATCAACGCCAACCTTTGTATCTGCTAGGAAAAATTTATGTTTCCACCTGTTGTTTTACCACTTAGCGTACAGGAAATATATGACGAAAGTTTTTATAGAGCTAACTATCCAGAGTTGGCTAATTTGAACAGCAGAGAATTAGAACGACATTTACTTACCACTGGTATACCGCAAGGTTTCAAATATTCGCCGTTTTTTGATGTAAGTTATTATCGCAGCAACAACACCGACTTGGGTAACTTAAACAACGAGCAATTATTGAACCATTTTCTCAGTACAGGTGTTGCGGAAAGGCGCAAAACTTCTTCATACATCGACCTGGATTTTTATCAAGCCAGTAACCCAGACCTAGCCCAATTGGATAACGCACAATTATTTGTGCATTTGAAAAACTTTGGTTTGGCTGAGGGGCGTCCCTTCTCTCCAGCAGTCGATCTAAATGCCTTCCGAGCTAGCAATCCCAATTTTGCCGGACTGGACAACCAACAATTATTCGAGCAATTCCAACTTTCCGGTATCTCTGTTGAAACACCCACCACCGCGCCTGAGTTATTTGATGTAGAATTTTACCGACAAAATAATCCTGATTTGGTCGCGGCAGGAATAGATACCGATGCGGAACTTTTGGAACATTTCCAAAACTTTGGAATAGCCGACATAGGCCGAAAATTTTCACCTTTTTTAGATCTCGATTACTACCTAAGTAAAAACCCAGACTTGGTTACAACAGGTCTGACTCGACGAGATGCTTACGACCATTTTCAAAAGTATGGATTAGACGAAGGACGCTCATTTTCACAGTTCTTCGATGTCAGATACTACCTAGATAACAACCACGACCTGCGTGCAAGCGGGATGAATTATCGGCAGGCGTTCGCTCACTTTCAAAACTTTGGTGTGAATGAGGCAAGACGCCCATCGCTTCTATTCAATCCGGTATATTATCTCGATAACAACGCAGACTTGGCGGCAGCAAAACTGACTAGCAAAGAAGCATTTGAACACTTTCAAATTTCTGGTTTAAAGGAAGGTCGTCGCTCATCAATTTTCTTCGATCCGCAGGCTTTAGCTGCATTGATCAGAACAGACTTTCAACCAGCAAGCGTTGACCCGACGACATTTTTTCAACCAACAGTTAAATGGAATGTTCCAGCTAGTAATGTACTCACATACAGTTTTGTGACTACTGCCAGTGCCTTTTTGTACGAAGGGCAAGAAACAGGCGTTAAGGAATTGGACGATCGAACTAAGAATAATATCCGCAGTATCCTGCGACTGTATAGCCAATACATTCCAGTTAATTTTGTTGAGGTTACCGACAGACCTCCTAATATCGGTCAGATCAGGTTCATGTATTCTAATAGGGAGCAGGCACCAGATACCTTAGCTTACGCCTACTATCCCAAAGACCCAGGTGACGATACTCTCAGCTACCCTGTCGATAGTCTGGGTGGTGATGTGCATTTAAATGGTGATAAAAGTGTAATTGATTTTGCAACTGGGCCAGGAACTGTTTCTTACGAATTATTGCTGCAAAATGTTGGTCGGGCTTTAGGTCTAAAACCAACGATAGTTTCATCGCCAAATCTGAATGTTGGTAAAGATAATAATACCAACACTGTAATGACTGCTAACTTTTCGCTTGAACGATACAACGGAGCAATGGCAAGTACGCCAATGTCCTACGACATCCGTGCATTGCAGTTCTTGTATGGTGCCAGTTATTTCAACAGCAACGATACAACGTATAATTTTGATGCCAGCAATTTTTTTGGGATCAAGCAGACACTATGGGACAGCGGTGGCATCGACACACTAGATTTTTCGGGATTACCACCGGATCAAGTAGGTTATTACTTTGACATGAATGAGGGCGGTCAAAATACGCAACAGGTTGCTCTTAATACTGCTACTTATTTAGTTCCCAGTGGGGATGACAATCAAACTAATGAAGATGGCTCTCCTGTTCTTACTCCATATAATACCAGTCTGTATTCTACAAGCGTTGCTTTTGGATCTGAGATTGAAAATTTGGTAGGGTCTAATGGCAAAGATGAAATTTTGGGCAATAGTTTGTTCAATAACATTAAAGGCAATGGAAGCGATGACAGGATAACAGGCGCTCGTGGCAAAGATACACTAACTGGTGGAGATGGAGCGGATACTTTTGTATTTGCTCCAGGGGATGGCGGGCCGACTCCGGAAACGGCTGATGTTATTACTGATTTTACTGATGGTCAGGATAAGATCGGTTTAGCGCTTGCTTTGCCGTTTGGGGCTCTCACTATTACTCAAGGTTCTGGTACATATGCCAACGATACTTTAATCCGGATTGCTGGTAGTGGTGAATATTTGGCTGTATTGACTGGTGTTCAGGCAGGATTAATTAACTCTGAAGATTTCATTTCGGTTTAGTAGTCGTAGGGTGGGCATTGCCCACCCTACAAAGTATTTTATAACAGGTAAATACTGATAGGAAATAATTTATGCCTGTACAATTATTCGATGCCAATTATTATCGGGCTGTCAATCCAGACTTAGCTAACCTCAACGACACACAAGCATTTTGGCATTTCCAGAACTATGGCTTAAATGAAGGACGCCAATTCTCACCGTTAGTCAATCTTAACTTTTATCGCTCAAACAACCTTGATTTAGCGGCGGCAGGTTTAACGACAAACACCCAACTCTTCAACCATCTTCAAGACAGCGGTATAGATGAGGGCAGAAGATTTTCACCGCTAGTAGATCTTTTCTTCTATAGATATAAAAACCCGGATTTAGCGGCTGCTTTTGTTTCCGACAGCCAACTATTGGAACATCTGCAAAAAAATGGTTTAGCCGAAGGACGCCGATTTTCACCTTTTTTTGATGTCAATTATTATCTTTCTCAGAATGCAGATTTAGTTGCTGCGGGTCTTAATAATCAACAAGCGGTTGAGCATTTTCAAAGGTTCGGCTTAGCGGAGGGACGCCGCGCTTCTCCTCTAGTGCTGTTCGATCCGACATATTATTTATCGCAAAATCCAGATTTAATTGCGGCAGGTATTAATAACGGTCAAACAGCATTTGAACATTTCCAAAACTATGGCTATGCGGAAAGACGCCGTTCGTCACTTTTTTTCGATCGCAACTCTATAGCTGCCTTAATTGAGAATCCTCCCGCTAGGTGGGAAGTTCCAGAAGGTGGCACGCTGACATTTAGTTTTGTTACAGCGGCTAGCGCTTTTAACTACACAGGCCCAGAAAAAAATGTGGGGGAAGTGAGTGAGGCAATTAAAAATAATGTTCGCTATATTTTTTATAACCTATATGCCCCCATTCTCCCCTTTAATTTTGTTGAAGTTCCAGAGACAAGTACGCATCACGGTCAAATCCGATTCATGTTTTCCAATGGAGACAGTGTACCGGGTTTTTACGCTTATACTTATGAGCTTGGCTATAACGATCTTGATGGAGATGTACATTTAAACCGTAATGCTGAAGGTAGGTCTGATGCCTTTTCATCTGGCCCTGGCAGTCGCGGCTACGCAGCTTTAATTCACGAAATCGGTCATGCTTTGGGTTTGAAACATCCGGGTAATTACAATGGCGAAGACAGTGAGGGGGAACCTCCATATCTTCCTTATTGGGAAGATCATAATATTAATACCGTGATGAGCTACAATGACCCTTCGCTCGACCCTTTTCCTATTACACCTATGGCTTATGATATCCGTGCTATTCAATATCTTTATGGTGCTAATAACTTTAATAATACGGATACAGTCTACAAATTTGATAGCAGCAATTTTTTAGATATAAAGAAGGCTATTTGGGATAGCGGTGGCGTCGATTTGTTGGATTTTTCTGCACTGCCAACAAACGAAAATTACTATTTTGACATGAACGAGGGGGGTCATCTGACAACTGATAGTGCTAGGAATAATGGGTCGTATTTCGCAGAGAACGATATGTCTTTTACCAGTTACACAACTGATCGTTACGCGACTGCGATCGCATATGGGACAATTATAGAAAATGCGATCGGTTCCCAAGGCAATGACTATATTATCGGGAACCCAGCTAGTAATTGGATTGGTGGCAATGCAGGCTACGATATCCTCATTGGCGGCGCTGGTGGAGATACTTTAGTCGGTGGCGGCGATGCCGATACTTTTGTACTGACTCCCGGCGGTGGCGCTGCCGATACAATTATAGATTTTACCGACGGTCAGGATCGGTTAAGCTTACAGGGCGGTTTGACTCTCAATTCTCTAAATTTTACTCAGGGAACGGGTGTAAATGCCAACAATACCTTTGTCCAAATAGCTAGCAGTGGCGAAATTTTAGCTGTGCTGGTGGGTATTCCAGCAAATGCGATCGCCGCTGCTGATTTTACCTCTATTTAGTTCGCTTTTAGCAAACGAAATGAAAAAGTAAAGTAACTGGGTATCATTTTTAATTCTCTGACATTGCCTTTTTCACTTTGGCAACTTGCTTGGGCGCTCCTATCTCTTCGTAGAATTGAATTGCTGCTTGAAAGTCTGTCCTGCTTTTAGCGATATTACCCATCTTTTGATAAGTCAATCCCCTTTCATAGTAAGCTTCAGCAATATTGACTTTGGCTCCTATTTTACTGGCAATTTCTAAAGCATCTGTATGATTGACGAGCGCCGCTTCTAAATTATTTTGCTTTCGATAAATCGTTCCTAAACCATTTAGCGCTCTACCTTTAACCTCAATATAGTTACTTTGTTCTGCATAACATAATGCCTCGCGATACATTTCTAATGCTTTTTCGTAATCTCCTAAGTTGTTATGGATCATAGCGAAACCGACCGAGCTATATGCTTTAATCCATACGCTCAAATACATATTTGGTAATTCTTTGTAACCCTTTTTAGCCTTTTCTGCGTAAATTATGGTTTTTTGTTTATCTTCTTCGGAATTCGACTCCGAGTACAAAACGCTGAGAGCTAACAAAGAACCTACTGTATATACGGAATAATTAGGGTTTTCTACAAGAACCAATACCTCTTCGTAAGATTTTATGGCTTCTTCAAATTCACCAATACTGAGTTTGCTGCCGCTTATTATGAAGCGTATCGATACATTTATTTTTTCTAGCTCAAGCTTGAGTTGTTCGTAGTTTTCCTTTTGAGAGATTACTTCCTGGGTTTTTTTTGCCATTTCTATAGCCTTTTCGTAGGCTTCAATACCTTTTTGTATATCACCCGCTCGCAGCAATATATTACCAAACTCATTGTAAAGGTGGGTCAAGGAATACTCATCGTTAATATTCTCAGCTAGGGAAGTGATGACAGAAGCCATGTGTTGAAGCAGACCTACTCTGCCAAAAGAGTTAGCAAGTGTCTCCGCCACTCCCAAGTCACTATGCTTTAGTTTTCTCTCTTTGAGTATTATATCGGCAGCTCGATCGAATTCTTCGATATCTATATAGTGATAGTAAGCTTCCAAAGCTTTGATTGCATCGCCTGGAGTATCGATAACCGTAACGCTGTCTGTCCAAAAATCTGCTGCTTTGCGATTAACTATCTTCCAGTCTTCACTAATTTTTAGTCTGGCTCTAGCTTCCGCCCTAGTTACTGAATGTAGGTAGTGTTCGCCCTTGTAGAAATCCAATAACGATCGCTCTCGTAAAGATTGAACAACTCGTCTCCGTTGTGACTCAGGTACATCCCATAGCAAATGGAGAACTCCATCCAATAATACCGATCGCACCTCTTGATAGCGATAGCATCCCATACGACAGAGAAGTTTATAAGCTTCCGGGTCGTGTTCTTGCAGGCGATCGAACTGACTGGCAATTAAATCTTTTAAGTCTCTTTCAATCAACAAATTCTGTCCATTTTGATGCCAATAAGCCTCAATATCCCCTTCCCAATCTGCTTGAATTGCGCCAGAAATAATGTGCATAGCTTTGGCATTTCCGCCATAGGCTTGGTGCATATCCTTCAATACTGAAGATTCGGTGTTGATATTGCGGCTGCTGAAAAACACTCGCCACGCAGCTATATCCAAACCTTGCAAGCGATAGTCATGAAAACTTACAGCAGATTCTCCCAATCGCTCCCGACTCGTAATTAAAGTAACGCAGTTACCACCTCGATCCGCTAAAACTCTTAATAACTCCACATAGTCGCGGTGAGCGGGGATAAATTTGCCATCTTTATCCAAAGCCGGTTCGAGGTTATCAATTATCACTCCCACTCTTTGTGAGGGATTTCGCAGTTTTTGCCTTAAGCGCTCCAGAGTAACACCAAAATCACCACTAGGCTCCTCGTTAAAGTGTCGCTTTAACCATTCTTCTACTACACTTTTGGCACTGGTGATTTGTTGCATCTCTTTTGCCATCCAGGTCTCCATAATTAAGTCGAAGCCCGCAGATGTCAGGTACTCCCAGGATAGCAGCGTCTTGCCTACACCGCCCTCACCCTGAATCAGTATAATTTTAGCCCCTTGTCTGACTAGGGAGTTGAGATCTGCGATCGCTTTTTCCCGCCCAATAAAAATGACTTTGTTATTATTGATTGTCTCCTCTTGTTCTGAGCCTGAGAAATTCTCACCCTCAGCTGACTTTTGGCCCTTGGCTTCAGGCGTTATTCCAGCCACCCCCTCAAGACTTTGGTCTTTCCGATCTTTTTTAGCTTCTGCCAATGACTCTCGCCATCGCCTCTCTAGAGCAGCTTCAAAATTCGTTTTACTGACTTTTTCTCCTAATGCTTCAGAGACCAACTTCCATAATTTTGGCCCAATGTCTTGCTTTAGGTATGTTTCGGTGTAACCGGAAGCAGCGGCAATTTCGTGATACTTCTGACCTTGCCAAGAGCCCTTAAGTATCACTACTTCAACGTCTCTCAGGTGAACCTTTTTTTTAGCGAAAACCGCTGCATCTAGAACTTTTAATGCTTCTTCAAATTCCATTAGCTTTCTCTGTTCGCGCCAGTTTTCTTAACTCACTCTTTCAGTATAACCTGACTTTTCCCGATCTTTCCTGAACTTTTCTGAACTTACCTGACTTTACCTGATTTTTTGATTAAATTCATCGCCAAAAAACTGCTTAACTTATCATTATCGACACTGACTCTCAGATCTAGGAAACTGTTGATATGGAAAGAAAGGTTTTGACCTCACAACATTAGTTCTGGCTGGGAAGACCATAAAGTTATGTCTATAGTGTTTATCCAAAATTTAAGCGGCAAAAACTATTCCGATTCTGCCACTCCTCTAATTAAGCTTTTCGGGAAATACACTCCCCATCAGGAGCATTCGCTCTGGCTGTTACAAATTGTTTCCGCCACTCTGTAACGATCTTGAGCGGGTTATCGCAATCTTTCAACAACCAGAGATTTTATTCCATTGAAATACCACTCAGGGATAGCCACTTGATTTCATCAATAGCTTCCAGCTGAGAAAAAGGTTCCCGACAGTCTCTCGCAAAAAAACAGCAAATAAAAATTTTCAGGCGTAAAGGAAACCTTTCTTGGCAATCCGAGTTTATCACACACACTACATATGGAACCTTCCTTATGAAACGTTCACATTATCAACATCTAAAACACACAATCGGGTGATGGCACCTACAAAAAGTTTATTTTCTTTCGATGTAATTCATAAAAGTAGTCGGGGTAATACAATGACTTTAACAACCGTCAACGATCTCAATCCAACTTCTACCAGCAACCTTGAGTCTCCGGAACATTTAGGAGAAAATTTCGACACTCAAGCTTTAGTCCAGCTATTGCTGGAGGAACTGTCGCCGTCAGTCGGATCGCAAGGAAGACAAGTTAAAGGTGTCGCAACTCGAATGGCGCTGGAAGTAGAACGAGTTTGCCAAAAGAGTTCCCGCATCCAAACTTCCGGTCAAATCCACTCTTGGCAGCTCGCTCTGGCACGCCATCGCTTGCAAAAGTGCCTGTCCTATTACCGCTTGGGGTCCAGACAAGGCCGCGTTGAACTGCACAGCAACCTCAGTGCAATGGTTTATCGATACATTGCACCGCCGCAATCTCAATTGGGTTTTTATGGGCGCACTAACCTGATTGAAGACTTTTTGCAAGAGTTTTACGCCGAGTCTCTCAAAGCTTTCCGGCGGGAAAACGATCTGGCTAGTGACTACACACCGCGCACCCAGTTGGAATTGGCCGAGTATATGGCGTTCACCGAACATTATGCCAAGCGCCGCATTAGCCTGCCAAAGGGTAACACCCAGCAGCTGATAGTGCTGCGTGCCCAAGCGTTTGTCAAACGCCAACCAGCCGAGACTCCTCTGGATATAGAGCAGGCTGTGGAAATGCCTAAAGGAGAGCAAGAGCAAACGAGCATTCAGTCATCGCTGATGCAACAGCTGCGATCGCAAATTATTGCCGATACAATCGACCCATCTGAAGAAGTATTGCGCGATCGCGTCATCGCCGAACTGCTACAATACTTGGAATCCCAAGGTCAATCAGACTGCGTAGATTACCTAGTCTTAAAACTGCAAGACTTGGCAGCCCCAGATATTGACACCATCTTGGGTCTGACTCCTCGGCAACGCGATTACCTGCAACAGCGCTTTAAGTACCATGTGGAAAAGTTTGCTCGCGTCTCTCACTGGAAACTGGTACACCAGTGGTTAGGAGCAGACATCGACCAAAAACTGGGAATGTCTTCTCAACAGTGGGAAAAATTCTTTGTTCAACTTTCCCCACAACAACAGCAGATATTGCACCTCAAACAGAACCACAAACTAGACGAGGAAATCGCCAAAACTCTCAAAATTACACTCAAACAGGTGCAAAAGCACTGGATGAATATGTTAGAGATCGCCTGGAAGGTTCGCAATACCGAAACCCAGAAACCGAAAGCTCTTAGCAGTAGGGAAGCTTCTTCAGTCGCTGTAGCATCTTGTCCATTACCTCTTGCTATGAAAAGCAAGCGAGTTGCTTAACTGAGGACTAGGGGTTAGGGATTGGGGGTTAGGGGCTAGGGAAAGAGTGGGGGAGTGGGGGAGTGGGGGAGCGAGAGAATAAATATTTTTCCCTCCTCCTTCTCCCTCTTCGTTTTGACTTTTGACTTTTGACTTTTTCTAGCCTCTGAGAATTTCCTCGATCGTTCGATTTGCCTGCGACCCGTAACTGCCGCCAAACAAATTAAAGTGATTGAGAATGTGGTATAGATTGTAGAGCGTTTTGCGCTCTTCGTAGCCCGCATCTAAAGGCCAAGCTTCGTTATAACCGCGATAAAACGCTGCTGGAAAACCGCCAAACAGTTCCGTCATGGCGATATCCACTTCGCGATCGCCATAATAAGGTGCAGGATCGAGAATCACCGGCTCACCTGCTACGGTAACAGCAGCATTACCCGACCATAAATCCCCATGTACCAAGGATGGTTGAGGCTGATGACCTGCTAGCAGTTCCGGTATTGCTTTGAGCAAACTTTCTCCCTGACTGAAATGACCGCCCCGTCGCTTAGCCAATTTTAGTTGATAGCCGATCCGGTGTTCGGCAAAAAACTCTGCCCAATCAGATGTCCAAGTATTAATCTGGGGAGTCGAACCGATCGTATTATTTCGCTCCCAGCCAAAAGCTTTGCTGCTACTCTTGTGCATTGCCGCCAGCTGACGACCCATCTCCTCCCAAGCACTCGCGTTAGCACTGCGACCCAAATCGAGCCATTCCATCACTATGTAAGCTTTATCATCCGCAATTCCACAGCAAATTGGCTTAGGAATGCGGATAGTTTGGGTTTCCCACATTTGTTGGAGGCCCAGCGCCTCTGCCTGGAACATATCGATCTGGGAAGCTTGGTTGAGCTTGACAAAATAGGTAAGATCGCCATCTGAGATTGCATAACCTTGATTTATGCAGCCTCCCCCAACCGATCGCCTCTGCTGAGTGTGAAATTCTTCGCCAGTTAGCTCAGTAATATGAGCATCAATTTTCGTCCACATGGGAGAGATTTTAACGCAAAGGAACGCAGATGCAAGTACAGAAATACTGAAATAGAGGAAATACTTTCTATTATCCTTTAAACCCCTTGCTCGATCGGCTATCTCCTCCGCGTTCCTCTGCGTAAACCTTTGCGTTCCTCTGCGTTAAAAAAACTCTACTTCCGATCTGGCGATATCGCCACAACAGCATAAGCATCAGGAGACAAGAACCGCTCAGCCGCCAGTTGAAGATCCACTTCATCCAAAGCTTGAATGCGAGCGGGGTAGTTCAAAGCGGGAGCTAAATCTCCTACCATTGATTGATAGTAACCGTACATTCCAGCCCGATCGCTCGGCGTCTCGTTCGCAAACACAAATCGATTTGCCACTTGCGTGCGGACGCGGCCAATTTCTGCGGCTGTAACAGATTCTGTTTGAAGGCTGCGGATGTGTTGAACGATCGCAGCTTCTACTTCTGCGAGATTTTCCGTTGGCAACTGGGCGGAAATTTGGAAAATACCCTGTAAATGATGGCTGACATTACTGGCAGAAATATGGGTAACTAAGCGTCGATTCTCCCGCAAATCCCTCACCAGTCGAGATGTCCGCCCTTGTCCTAAAATTGCCGCCAGTACATCCAACCCATAAGTTTGGTGTAATTGAGTCAACCCAGGTACTCGCCAAAGCATCATTAAGCGTGCTTGCTGCAAGCTTTCATCTGTATATTCTCGGCGCACAATTTCTTGATAAGGCAGTTCTGATTCAAATGCCAGATCTTCTATAGAGCGATCGATCTGCTCAGAGCGAGTAGAGTTTAGGTATGACCTGCCCTTACTCCTAACAAATCCATCCGTCACAATATCAATTAATTCCTTAGCTGGGAGATTACCCACCGCTACAGCAGTTATCGACTTGGGTTGATACCAACTAGCATGAAAATCGCGCATTTGCTGAGGAGTAAGCTGCTCAATTACCGATGTTGGGCCCAAAACTGGGCGACGGTAAGGCAGTCGTTCAAACGCGGTTTCCATAGACCGCTGATAAATACGGCGGCGGGGGTTATCTTCCGATCGACGAATTTCTTCTAAAACGACGAACCGCTCCCTTTCAAATGCCTCGTCTGGAATGCTGGGGTTAACCACCACATCTATCTGCAATGGTGCTAGTGCGGCAAAATCTTTAGGAGCGGCTGTAGTGTAAAAGTGAGTGTAATCTTGACTGGTAGCGGCATTGGTGACAGCACCCCGCTCCTCAACCAGACGCTCAAACTCACCGCTAGCCAGCTTTTCGGTTCCTTTAAACACCATATGCTCTAAGAAATGAGCCATACCGTTAATTCGATCCGATTCAATAGCTGAGCCGACGCTCACCCACAAGCTTAGATTTACGGCTTCCACCGGCATCTGTTCCGCCACAATTGTTAACCCGTTAGGCAGTCGGCAAATCGTGGGGGCGTTTAGCGGTATAGATTTGAGCAGGGTTGATGTCATGAGTTGTTACAGTTGTCGTCGCTGTTACTGTTACTTCTTTAATGTTAAACGTTACGCTTCTTAATCAGATCTGGTAATTACACGTAAAGCATTAACCTTATGCAGAGTTGACTATTTCTTTTCTCAGATATTGCCGTCGTCGATACAAGTGCCATACGATCGGATTTGTTACAAATTGTTAAGTTTGACATTCATGGCAAAATCTTTCCAAGCGATCGTCATTGGCGCTGGTATTGGCGGTCTTACCGCAGCAGCTTTACTCGCTCATCGCGGCTATCGGGTGTTAGTTTTGGAGCAAGCGATCGTACCCGGAGGATGCGCCTCCAGCTTTAAAAGAAAAGGATTTACCTTCGATGTCGGCGCTACTCAAGTTGCGGGACTCGAACCGGGTGGGATTCACCATCGCATATTCTCGGAATTAGAAATCGATCCGCCAGCAGCAACACCCTGCGATCCAGCTTGTGCGGTTTATTTACCGAATGAAACAGAACCTATCAATGTCTGGCGCAATCCCCAAAAGTGGCAGGCAGAACGGCAGCGACAATTTCCCGACAGCGAACCGTTTTGGCAGTTAATGGCAAATTTGTTTCGCTACAGTTGGGCTTTTCAATCTCGCGACCCGGTACTGCCGCCGCGTAATTTATGGGATTTGTGGCAATTGACAAAAGCAGTCCGTCCCGATACTTTGCTTACCCTACCTTATACCTTTTTGACAGTGGGAGATGCTTTGCGGGGATATGGGTTGGATGACAATTTGCGTCTCGTCACATTTCTGGATTTGCAACTGAAACTCTACTCTCAGGTAGATGCGGAAGAAACGGCTTTGCTCTATGCTGCTACTGCATTGGGTGTCTCTCAAGAACCGCAGGGATTGTATCATCTCCAAGGTAGTATGCAGGTGTTGAGCGATCGCCTCGTGGAAGCTCTAGAGCGAGATGGTGGTAAGCTACTCGTGCGTCACAGTGTCGATCGTATATTCGTGGAAAATGGAAAGGCAGTCGGCGTTCGCATTCGCAACCTGAAAACCAATCAGGTTTGGACTCAAACAGCCGATCGCATTGTCGCCAATGTCACAGTACAAAACTTAATGCAGCTGTTGGAACACGAAAAAGACGAAAATCTTTCCATCCAAAATCCCAAATCCGAAATCCCAAATCGAATGCGCGGTTACAAACACAGGGTCGAGAAATTACCGCCATCATCGGGTGCTTTTGTTATTTATCTGGGTGTAGAGGAATCTGCAATTCCGGCTGGATGTCCGCCACATCTGCAATTTCTTTATGATTATGAAGGGCCTATCGGGGAAAACAATTCTTTGTTTGTTTCGGTCAGTCATCCGGGAGACGGTCGCGCACCAGAAGGAAAAGCAACGATTACCGCTTCTTCTTTTACCGATGTGAGACAGTGGTGGAACTCTAATAATAATTATGAAGATTTGAAACGAAAATATACTGAGGAAGCGATCGCTCGTCTTTCTCAATATTTCCACCTGACACCGGAAACGATCGTTCATGTGGAAGCAGCCACACCACGCACTTTTGCTCGCTTTACCGCACGCGATCGAGGTATCGTTGGCGGTGTAGGTCAGAGAATACCAACTTTTGGCCCGTTTGGATTCGCCAATCGCACGCCTATCCAGAATCTTTGGTTGGTCGGCGATTCTACTCACCCAGGTGAAGGAACTGCTGGCGTATCCTATTCTGCTTTAACTGTAGTGCGGCAAATCGAAGCTAAAAGCTAGGGGATAGGGGCTAGGGGCTAGGGGCTAGGGGCTAGGGAAGAGAGGGACTAGGGGTTAAAGGGAAAAATGTCTAATTCTACTGGTCTGCATCAAGAGGCTCTAGCTTGGCACAATCAAAAATGTTTTGTCCAAGCGGAACAAAAATATAAAGAGGCTTTGCAGTTCAATCCAAATAATCCAGATATTTGGAGCGATTTATCTGTTTTATATTATCAACTGGATAGATATCAAGAAGGATTAGAGGCGATCGATCGCGCCTTAAACATTGGCTCACCCAAACAAATTTATTATTATAGACTTGGTTTACTGCTAGAAAAAACAGGTGCAATCTCTCGTTCGATACGCGCTTATCAACAGTCGATCGTCCTCGATAATAATTGGATTGACTCTTATGTAAACTTAGGACGGATATTATTTGAACAAGGCAACCTTTCCAAAGCTGAATCAGTTTTTATGCAGGCGATCGCTCGCCAAGTAAATCGTGCAGATATTTACTATTATTTGGGTAAAGTTTTAATAGCACGCCGTCAAGTAGAGTCGGGGATAGCTGCTTATAAAAAAGCCCTAAGTATCGAAAATGATAATTTTAATATTTTGTACGATTTGGGAACGGCATTGCAGAGTCAAGCAAAGCCAGAAGCAATCGGTTTACTTTACATCGGTCATGCGTTTTATTACCAAAATAATTATGCCCAAGCAGTTAAATATTACGAAGATTTTTTAGCTATTTCTCAAGAGAATCCTATAAATGTACAGCCTATACTTGAAGCATACTTTAACTTAATTACCAGTCTTTATCAGTTAGAACAAGATGAAGAGGCAATTAAAGCCTATCGCGAAGCCATACAAACTTATCCAAATGTAGATAGATTGCCAGCGCAGCTATGGGAATTTTTACATTTAGATGGCCGAGCTAAGGAAGCTATAAAAATCGCAGAATTACTACCGAATTTCAACAAAAATAATTTATATTTACTGCGGCAAAGTTCGCTAATACTTCCTGTTGTTTATGAAAGTGAAGAAGAAATAGATTATTACCGCGATCGTTTTACACAAGGATTAGAAGAACTAATTGAGCAAACCTCTTTAACAACACCCGAAACTATAAAAAATGCTTTAATGGATGTAGGAGCGCACACAAACTTTTATTTGGCTTATCAAGGTAAGAATGACTTAAAGCTACAAACTCGTTATGGACAGTATTTTCAGCAAATTATGGCGGCAAATTATCCTGAATTTGTCAAGGATATAGCAATGCCAACAATTAGCGAACATAGCAAGATTAATATCGGGTATATTTCTAACTATTTTTATAGTTATCATACAGTTACTCATTTATTTCTCGGTTGGCTGCGTCATTGCGATCGCCATAAATTTAATCTGTATTGCTATCAGCTAGGTAATCCTTCAGACCTAGAGATAGTTAAGTTTTTAGAACACTATAGCGATAATTTTTATCACCTCGCACACGACCAAAGTTTAGATATAAATTATATCAGAAAAACAGCCGAAAAAATTATTAGCGATCGCCTTCATGTGCTGGTTTTCCTAGACATAGGTATGCACCCGTACATGACCGTATTTGGGAGCTTAAGATTAGCGCCAATTCAATGCAGTACATGGGCGCATCCTGTGACCACTGGGTTACCGACAATAGATTACTTTTTATCGAGCGATTTAATGGAACCATATGATGCTGAAAACCATTACTCAGAAAAATTAATCCGCTTACCTAATATTGGGATATCCTACCCCAAAACAGCAATTCCCAAAGTAACAAAAACGCGGAAAGATTATCAACTGCGAGAAGATGCGATCGTTTATTTATGCTGTCAGTCACTTTATAAATATCTACCCCAGTATGACTATATATTTACTGAAATTGCCAAACGTATTCCCCAAGCTCAATTTGCTTTTATATCTAACAAAAGCGTTCATGTTACCAAACTGTTTCGTCAGCGACTGCAACGTGCTTTCGAGCGCGTTGAATTGAACAGCGAGGATTATTGTAAAATATTGCCCCAGCAATATCAAATTGACTATTGGAACCTTAATTTGATTTCCGATATATTTTTAGATACTCTCAGTTGGTCTGGAGGTAGAACAACCTTAGAAGCGATTACCTGTAATTTGCCTATAGTCACCTGTCCGAGTGAGTTTATGCGCGGTCGCCATTCCTATGCAATTTTGAAAATGCTAGGAATGACAGAAACAATAGCTAAAGATGAAACAGAATATATCGAAATCGCTGTGAGATTGGGTTTGGATCGCTCGTGGCGAGAAAGTATAGTCAAAAAAATGAACCAGCGCCACTCTTATCTTTACAATGACAAGACTTGTGTAGCAGCGCTGGAGGAATTTTATCAGCAGGTAGTCCGAGAGAAATATCAACTTTCTAAGGAACAGTAGCAGGTGCAGGATTTGACTGTTCCGAAGGAGCAAAATCTGGAGGTGGAGTACTTTGCTGTGTCTGCTCTACTGGTGGTGGAGCTGGTGGTGGAGCAACAGATTCCGGACTGGGTGCAATAGGTTCTGGACTGGGTATAGCTGGAGGATTGAGAATATTTTGCCAGACATCGATCTGCGCTCTCGCTTCTCCATAGGCACTCGTACCGGAAGGAATAGTTTTAGCAATTGCGATCGCACCTTGCAAATCGTAAGTCGCCCGGTCTTGCGCCTGACTCAGCATTTGATAGCTCCACTGATTTATCGCTTCTTCAGCTTCCGATCGCAACGGACTGGAGCTGGGTACCAGCTTTGCCAATCGAATCGCCGACGCCAAAGCATCTGGAGTTGCTTGAGTTGCGACACTGCGTGCTTGTTGCAAATTTTGTTGAGCTTGGATTTGTGCTTGCCAATCCTTCATTGCCGCTTGCGCCTCGCCGGATAGCGCCCTTCCCGATTTAATTTGTTGGGCAATAGCAATCGCATCAACAAGATTGCCCCCACGAGCCAACTGCCGAGCTTGATCTAGATAAGGCTGGTCTTGAATGCGCTGAATCTGACCCGTCCATTGCTTAACCTTATCTTGAGCTTCCCGATAAAGAGCCCGACCGACAGCTATTTGATTCGCCTCATCAATTGCCGCTTGCAGAGATGTTTCATCGCCCAAACTTGCCATTTGTTCGGCGCGACTTAGATAAGGACGATCTTCCATCGTCTGAATTTGAGCCGTCCAGCGAGAGATTTCCGTTTTTGCTTCGTCAGCGCGAGGATGACTGGCGGGGATGAGTTGCACCTCTTTAATTGCCGATTTTAGATCGCTAGCAGTGCTTAGTTGAGCCAGTTGGCGTGCTTTTTCCAGGTGAGCGATGTCTTCAAGTTCTCGCTGCCAGCGAATAATCAGATCCTGCCCCTTACTGTACAGAGGTCGGTCAGGAGTAAGCTTTTTCACAAGCGCGATCGCCTCTGACAAACTAGCAGCCGTGCCCTGTTGTGCCACAGATTGGGCTCTAGCCAGATCGATAAAATCTTGCACCTCGCCCTGCATATTGGCACGACCGGGAATCTGACGAGCGATCGCGATCGCTTCATCCACATTCCGCGACTCCAATTGTGCCTCTGCCAGCTCCATCATTTTGCCGCCAAATTCCACAATAGCCGCTTGAGCTTCCTTGTAGAGGTAACTCTTGGGGTCGATCGACTCCACTAGCTCGATCGCCTTAAGCAGATTCTTCACTCCGCCACGTCTTGCTTGATTTTGCGCCTTACCCAACGTCTCGCCATCATCCCGCGCCGACGTTATCAGCTGGTTGAGTTCCTCGTACTTAGTTGTTTCCCAATAAGTATTACCTATGTACAGCAAACGTACAGCTTCCCGAAAAGCTTGAGTCCAGTTTTGCTCGCGCAGCTCATCTTCCGCGTCCTTATAAACTTTCTCTGCCCTAGACCAAAGAGATTTCCAACTTTTAATCCGATCTTCCACCAATTTGTAGGCAGGTACATCAGCCGGAATTTTTCTAGCGATCGAGATCGCCTCATCCAGCTTACCTGCATCAAACGATTTTTCGGCCAGATCCAAAATATCTTTTGACCAAACTTCGATTTCTTCGTTGACTTCCTGGCGCATCGGATGATCCGGCGGCAAACTTTGGACAAGCGCGATCGCTTCCAGCAAATCTTTCACCGTCTGCTTCTTAGCCGCTAACTGAGCGCAATACAGGCGCATCGATGCCGAGGCAGTTGGCCAGTACATCGACGGACAGTTCGGCACGGTTGGCAGCTTCAGCAATAAGGCCACTGCCGTAAATCCAACTCCACCTGCCGTCACCGTTGCCAAACCTGCCCAAAACTGCCAATAGCTCGACCAGTGTCGCAACTTTTGCGAAACTTCGGCCTCAACAGGTGCTGATTTTCCTGGCTCCACTTTTTCTAACAGCTCCCCATCAGCGCGTTCCGATCCAGAAGATTGTATTTTGGGCACCATAGTAGTTTCTGCGGATACTGAAGCAGCGACAGTCGGCGGCACAGCAGCCCTTCCAGGAATCAGCGGCGGAATGCGGAATCGGTTGCGTTCGCGTAGCGGCGCGGATGCCCTATCCCCCTGTTCTGAAGCTCTGGCGCCAGACTGTCGGTCTGAACTTCCCCGTTCTCTCATAGCTCACACCAAATTAATCGTGCATTGGCCAAGGCTTGGCTGGTTCGGCTCGAACATCAATTTAAGAGCGATCCTACCCCTCTAATCCCAAAAAAGCTAGATCTTGTGGATTATATCCTCAGTTGGCCTATGCGTGTAATACTCCACCTTAACTTAGAGGGCTGATATTCGTAATTAGCTAGAGAGCGATTCTAAATGGAGACTCAAATTCAATTTCAAATCTCAAATCTCAAATTGCCCATACCTTTTTTTCAAGATTGAGCCCGTAAATCTACAATCAGTTGCGCGAGTTCGTCGCTACTGGCTTGATAGACCTCACCACAGAAGTGACAAGTCGCCTCAGCACCATTATCTTTCTCGATCATGTCCTGGAGTTCTGCTTCACCCAGCATTTTTAAAGCACCCATAACGCGGCTTCTAGAGCAACCGCAGTGAAAGCGCAGCAACTGTATTTCTGGTAGCAGCACCAGTCCCATATCTCCCAGTAGCTGCTCAAAAATGTCCGGCAGTGTCTTGCCTGCCTGCAACAAAGGTGTAAACCCCGATAGAGCGCCAACACGAGACTCCAAAGTTTCCACCAGCGCTTCATCTCTAGCTGCTTTGGGTAAAACTTGGACTAAAATACCCCCAGCTGCTTTGACTTCGCCAGCTTCGAGAAACACACCTACAACTAGAGCCGAGGGAGTTTGTTCTGAAGTTACTAGGTAATTGGCTATATCATCGCCAATTTCACCTGAAACCAACTCGACAGTACTGGAATAGGGATAGCCGTATCCTACATCTCGCACAACGTAGAGATAACCATCCTGACCCACAGCTCCACCTACATCGAGTTTGCCCTTGGCATTTGGTGGCAGCTCAATTGAGGGATTATCTACATAGCCGCGCACGGTTCCATCCAAACCTGCATCCACAAGAATACCACCCAAAGGGCCGTTACCTTTGACCCGGATATTTACTCTTGATTCGGCTCGCTTCATATTGGAGACTAGCAACAGCCCTGCTGTCATCGTGCGGCCTAATGCCGCCGTTGCCACGTAGGAAAGCTTGTGCCGCCGTTTGGCTTCTTCTGTGAGGCGCGTTGAAATCGCACCAACTGCACGAATTCCACCATCGGCTGCGGTAGCGCGGATTAACTGGTCGGCCATGAAAAATCCTTACATTTCTTCACATCTCCTATTTTAAGTTGCCGATCGAGCAGCTGGCCATCCGCAGGCATTTGGCCAGAAACTGTCAAGTTTTGCCATACTTTAAAGTGAGGCTTTTGGTACGGCCTTAAATATTGCCGCCTCAAATGCCGGGTAACTACAAGTAGAGCCCCTCAAAGCCAAACTCGCTACAGGCAATTTTAAAGATGCTGGGTACATTTCAAAAAAGCAATCTGCGAATCGAGATAGAAGCTGAAGAAACAGCCATCCGGGACAGTCTACTGCAACCGAGCCAGCTGCAACAATGGCTGTGGCCTCTAAACTTATCCTCTGGATTACCGGAACAGTTGTCTCGTGGCTTGATATTCACCAGCCAAGTAGGCCCGATACCCATTCAACACCGAGTTGATGTGGCAGCATCCAACTGTCTGCGCTTTTTATTGAGTCAGGGTATTGACGGTTTTCACGAATGGTGCTGGGGAGAGGGTTGGGTGCAATCTCGTCTAGAAGGGGTGTCTCTTCTACCCCTAAGTTTGGGACAAACTCTGAGTTTGCTCCAGCTTAAAAAATTTTTGCAAGCCAAACAAAGCAGCTAGCTATTTCTTGACAATTAGCAGGCGATCGGCACTATCTTTACGATTGTTGCCGGACTTGCTCCACCACTCCATCTAGACCAACTTGTTTGAGAAGCGAGTAAAAATCCTCGACAATTGAGGGGTCTTCAGGTTTAGCATCAGCAGCTTTCGATAGCGCCTCCAGAGCATCATACCAGTAGCCTTGCTGAGCGTAGGCTTTGGCGCGATCGCTTTCTGACTTAGCAGAAGCAAGTTGTTTTGTCAATTCTGATGTGGGAGCAACGCGAGTAATCCCAGCCAGAGCTACCCTCTTTTTCACTACCCCTTTATCAACGCAAACGCTAGATACTGACCAAACGTAGTCTTGCCCTTCTGTCAATTCCGGTACGTTTTCAGGTATTTTAAGCTTAATTATCCCTGCTGCTGGAATATCGACGCTTTCATTACTGAATATCGACTCTTTCGCCCCCGCTTTCTTTAAATTAAACTCTACTGTTTTCACTTTTGGATCGGAAACGTACCAGAAAAAAGTGGGACGACCGGAGACAGTTTGTCCTGCATGGCTTTGCGGAACCAAAAATACCACCAGGGGCTGGGAACAGGGGGGAGGTATAGTACCGGTACGCTCACCCCCGTCTTGAATCTCAGTAGCAGGACGAAGACGCGCTCCACCAGCTGTGGTAATGGAAGGAGCCCCACGGTTAGGCGGTTTGTAGTCAATACTTTTCAGCGCTCTTGCAGGTTTCGTCAAAGCTTTGGCGCTTAAGTCGAAATCAATTGATAGCTTATTTAATGTGCGATCGAAAAGAATGTTGCTTCCAGCAATTAGCGGTATCAACATTATTGAGACTGCACTTGCTGCTACAGTCCCTTCTTGACGGGAAATAACCATAATCCTATTGTTTTAGTTGCAAAACAGGAAATCTCTTCAGGGAAGTTTTCCGATCGCAAGATGACTACCTTCGTCGATTTTGCCGCTGTTTCGCTACCACTTGATTCAAGCCGACTTGCTCTAAAAGCGAGTAAAAATCGTCCGAAATCAACTGCTCTTGCGGCTTAGCTTCAGAGGCGCTGGAGAGCGCTTTTAAGGCATCGTACCAGAATCCTTGCTGAGCGTATACTCTAGCGCGATCGCGTTCAGAACGGGCAGATTTTAAGCGCCTGTTCAGTTCCTGTGTTGCAGCTACGCGCCTGATAGCAGCTTGAAGAGTAACTTTCTTCATACCTCCTGTATCGCCGCAGACAACTGACACCGACCAAAGGTAGTCTTGGCCTACAGCTAATTCCGGTAGGTTTTCAGGAATTTCGGTTTGAATTATGCCTGCTTTTGGGATTTGTAGTTTTTCCTCAAATACTGGCTTATCTACCCCCACTTTCTCGATCGTAAAGTCCACCGATTGCGTGTCTGGCATATACCAAAAAAAAGTAGGACGGCCAGAAGTAGTTTCCCCAGCGTGATTCTGGGGAACTAAGAGTACAGGTAAGTTTTCGGAACAGACCCTGGGAGGAGACTGCATTCGGACTGGGGGAGCATCTGGCGCAGCAGGTGTATTATCGGGTCCCCGCAACTGAATCACCGAATCATCACCAGACTCCAAAATAGCTGGCTGCTCGTAATTACGCGCTCCACCTGACGCAGTTTCCGAAGGAGCGCTTCGATTGGGGGGCTTGTAATTAATGCCTGTGCCACCTTGTGAAGGAACTTGCGCTAATACCGCAGCGTTTAAACTTAGTTCCATTGATAACTGGTTCGTAGTTCGATCGGTTGAAGTATTGCTCCAACCGATCTGCTGGCCCACAAGGATTGATATCGCACCAGTCACCAAAGTCGCCTTTTTAAGGTAAATAACCATAATATTCGCTCTTTAAAGCGTTTTTAAAGGCAGTAGTATCGACTCCCAAATTTTAACTTTAGTTCTAGCTTGGATTTTATTCTAGGTCGATCGGAGTCGCTTAAGCAAAATTTAACACTTCGGTGGAGTTTGTTAGTTTCTGCCAAAGTATTGCTTAGCCAGCCTTCATCGAGTCGCTTTGTTGCTATTTTGGCTTAACTACCAGCACCGAACAAGGGGCATCCGCTACGACTTGACTGCTGACAGACCCCTGCAAAATCCGCTTTAAGCCAGTTAAACCTCGACTCCCGATCACAATTAGGTCGGCTCGATAGATATTTGCAAGGCGAACGATTTCTTCTGCTGGGTCTCCAGTGACTATTTCCAATTCACTCTGGCAAGGCAGATTAGCCTGGTAGGATTGCAGCTGCTTTTCAATGTGTCTGTAGGGCAGTTCCTCGGAATTACTGTGAGGCCGATCGGCTGCCCATTCGACATCAGCATCTGGCGGAGGCATGACATGAGAAAGGATAATTTTCGTCCCCGATCCCAATTGGATGCTGTTTATAGTCTCAATCACTTGCTCCGATAGCTCCGATCCATCAAGTGCCACCAGAATTGTTTCGATCACAGATGAGACCTCCTCACAAGAATTTAAAACTCAGCGATCGGCACCGAGCGTCACGACTGGCTTTAGTTTAGCGATATTCTGACCAACAAGGGAGAGGGCGAGTGGGAGAGCGCGAGGGAAGAGGGATTTGCAACAGAACGCCGAAAAAGCTCATTAATTTGGGTTCTAGCCTCTGAATTTATTCACGAACCATCGAAAAAAACTTTTTCCAGATGCTTCGCATTTCCCTCTCTTTTCGCCCTCTTCCTTTCCAGCTTAGGTGCTTACAATCCCTGGTTTCCACCTTCTCGTCTGGGCATACGGAGTCGCACTGAGTCGGCGTGAGAAGGGAGTCCTTCAGCATTAGCCAGCACATCGATCTGGTTAGCAACCTTTTGAAGCGCGGTTGGCGAGTAACTGATGATTGAGGAGTGCTTCATAAAGGTTTCCACTCCCAGCGCTGAAGCGTAGCGAGCTGCACCGGAAGTCGGTAGGGTATGATTGGGCCCAGCCAAGTAATCGCCCACTGCTTCGGGGGTCGAGGAACCAATAAATATGGCACCTGCATGGCGAATCAAATCCAACATCGCCCAAGGGTCATCTACTTCCAGTTCCAGGTGTTCGGGTGCGAACTCGTTGGAAAGCTCTGCTGCCTCGGCGATTGAATCCACGACAACGATCGAGCCATAGTGAGCGAGGGCTTTCTCGGTCAGCAGGCGTCGCGGATGGTCTCGCAATTGCCATTCGACTTCTGCCTGTACTTTCTGCGCCAGCACGGCATCAGTCGTCAGCAGAATGGCAGCTGCCATTGGGTCGTGTTCCGCTTGTGCCAGCAAGTCTGCCGCTACGTAGACTGGATTGGCAGTTGTGTCTGCAATCACCAGTACTTCCGATGGCCCTGCTAACGAGTCAATCCCCACTGTGCCGTAGACTAATTTTTTAGCCAGGGTAACGTAAATATTACCTGGACCGGTAATTACGTCTACCTTCGGTATAGTTTCGGTTCCGTAGGCCAAAGCGGCGATCGCTTGAGCGCCCCCCACACGGTAGATTTCGGAGATCCCTGCTTCTTGGGCAGCTACTAGCACGGCTGGGTTAATTGGCGCGGGGGAGATGCTTGCAGATGTCGGCGAAAGATTGGACTTTATTTCGCTTTCGTCTAGGCCGATGTGCCCAGCAGGCGGCGCGGGCGGCGTCACCATGACAATTCGGGGCACTCCAGCCACTTTAGCTGGGATAGCATTCATCAACACGGTACTGGGATAGGCAGCACGACCTCCAGGAACGTAGATTCCAGCCCGATCTACTGGGGTGTAGCGCTTTCCCAGCACTACCTCATCTTCTTTAAATTGAACCCAGGATTTAGGCACTCTCTGTCGGTGAAACGCTTCTATCTGGGCTCGCGCTAACTGAATTGCATCCAACAACTCTTTGGACACCTGTTGGTAAGCGGCATCTAATTCCGAGCCGCTCACCCGCAGTTGTTCTGGAGTGAGGAATTGTCGATCGAATTCTTGGGTATAATGCAAGACTGCCCGGTCACCTTGGCGCTGTACCGCCTGTAGGACTTCCCGAACCGTTGCTTCTTTGTGAACAATCTGGTCAGTGGAAGTGCGATCGCGGATACGCCGCAGTTCCGCCTCTGCCTCAGTCCGCTGAGTAATGATTCGCAGCATGAAGTTAGGAACGCCCTTAGTTAGGAATTACCCGCTTTGAGAAAGGGTCAAAAGGCATTCAGGCGAAAATATGTAGATGCCAACTTAACCCCTACTCGTTTCTCTAGCTTAACCTGGATTTTTATCGGGATCGCTCCCTCGGCAGTATAGATGTTATATTAGTTTTTCCAGGATTTTGAATGTTCATTATTATAGTGTCGCTTCGGTATTGAGCAGTGGCTAACACCAAGTCCGCAATTAAGCGCGTTGAAATAGCAGAACGCAATCGTTTGCGTAATAAAGCTTACGCTTCGGCGGTCAAGACGCTGACCAAGAACTTCTTGGCATCTGTCGAAACCTACGCAGCCAACCCCACCCCTGAATTGCTACAGGAGGTACAGCAGCGTATGTCAGCTGCATACAGCAAAATCGACAAAGCAGTTAAGCGAGGCGTCCTGCACCGCAATAACGGGGCTCGCAAAAAATCTCGCTTGGCACGCACCCTCAAGCGATACAGCACTAAGGCATCTGCTGCTTCTTAGCTGTTTGTTTTTTGTGGTGAGTCATCAGTCAAGGACATAACGTCGCGATGGTTAATGACCGCCGCTCCGATCCGCCATTTGGCGCGACTTTAATTATGGCCGCGCCAGATGCTTCATCTGTACGACGGGCGGGACGCCCACCCCACAGTGCCCATGCAATTAATTGACACCCACGTCCACATTAATTTAATTGGCTCGTGGGGCGACTTAAAAATGCTGCCCCAAGAAGGGAATTTTGATTTGTTCGATCGCGAATTGGAAGCTGTGCGGCAGCGATGGTTGGAAGCAGGTGTCATTCGTCTGGTACATTCCTGCGTGGAGCCAGCCGAATTTACAACTATTCAAAGCATCGCGCACAAGTTTCCAGAGGTTTACTTTGCTGTGGGTTTGCATCCTCTGGACGCCCATAAATGGATACCTGAGTACGAAGAGAAAATTTTGTCTTTAGCACAGTCCGATCCGAAAGTAGTTGCTATCGGCGAAACCGGATTAGACTTCTATAAGGCAGAAAACCAATCTACACAAGAAACCGCCTTTCTGGCTCATCTCGAGCTGGCTAGAAAACTAGATAAGCCTGTAATAATTCACTGCCGCGATGCAGCGGTAAGAATGCGAGAGCTATTGGCAGAATTTTGGCAGCTTCGAGGGCCAGTCAGAGGAGTGATGCACTGCTGGGGAGGAGGGCCAGAAGAAACCCAATGGTTTTTAAATTTGGGTTTCTATATCAGCTTTAGCGGTATCATCACCTTTAAAAACGCCACCCAAATTCACGAATCGGCTAGGATAGTACCAGAATCGCGCCTGTTGATTGAGACGGATTGCCCTTTTCTGGCACCAATACCCAAGCGGGGCAAACGCAACGAACCGGCTTACGTGCGATACGTCGCCGAGCATATGGCTCGTCTGCGGAGCGTATCAACAGAAGCGATCGCCCAAATTACAACCGAAAATGCCTGTAAGCTGTTTGGCCTCTAAGAGGACTTATGCTCGATGGTTAGATTCCGGACTCCTCATATTTTGCCTATTTTGTCTTGGCAAAAATTACGGGTTCCGGTTAATTTTCGCGTCAATATATTCCGGCTTATGCAGCGACAATATTTTAAGCCGCTGAGCCTGCTATAAGGTAGAGACGTTAGGTATAACGTCTCCAAATGCCATGTCATAATTGGTAGAGGAAGATCTGGTATGAAAAGACGAATGACGCTGAAAAGCAAATGCCATTTTGGCCCACATTTTGGCCTACAGTGACGCGCCACAAAAGATTTATCTCCCCCAAAGGCGAGAGTCGGTGTTAAGATGGAGAACGCTTAAAATATTGGAGCGTACACAAAAGATTTTACGAAGATACGAAAAAGTCCTAAACAGAAGACAGTAGAAAGCGTCTACATGAAATACCTCTACCATATTGCATCGCCGATTGATGATGAATGGGAATATTCCTACCCATAGCAAAGCGTTCTGAAAATAGGAGCGGATTGTACCAAATATCGTGTCTGTCGGCTTTGAAGGCGGTAACACTTGAAGCCGCACCCCCAAAGCAGGGGTAAGTGACATCCCACCCTTAAATATTTATCGACCTGTCCTGGCGATCGATCGTCTGTTTTTTCCAAGATAGCATTTGGAACTTCTTGCCCTCCTAAAGTTAAGCAAAAATAATACGCATGACTAACCAGACCTACACCGAACCCACCGTCACCTTACCGGATTTAGTAGAAATTCAGCGGGCTAGTTTCCGCTGGTTCCTAGAAGAAGGACTGATCGAAGAACTCAATAGCTTCTCCCCCATCACCGACTATACTGGCAAGTTGGAATTGCACTTTTTGGGCAAAGACTACAAGCTCAAGCGTCCCAAGTACGATGTGGACGAAGCGAAGCGGCGGGATAGCACCTACGCGGTGCAGATGTATGTGCCGACGCGGTTGATTAATAAGGAAACTGGCGAAATCAAGGAGCAGGAAGTCTTTATCGGTGACTTACCTTTGATGACCGATCGCGGTACTTTTATCATCAACGGTGCGGAACGAGTCATTGTTAACCAAATTGTGCGTTCCCCCGGTGTTTATTACAAGTCGGAAACTGACAAAAACGGTCGCCGTACTTACTCGGCTTCCCTCATCCCCAATCGCGGCGCGTGGTTGAAGTTCGAGACGGATAAAAATGACTTGGTGTGGGTACGCATCGATAAAACTCGCAAACTCTCCGCCCAGGTGCTGCTGAAATCCCTCGGTCTGGGCGATAACGAAATCTTCGACGCCCTGCGCCATCCGGAATATTTCCAGAAAACTCTAGAAAAAGAAGGTAACCCCAGCGAAGAAGAAGCCTTGATGGAACTCTACCGCAAGTTGCGTCCGGGGGAACCCCCCACTGTCAGCGGCGGACAGCAACTGTTGGATAGTCGCTTCTTCGACCCCAAACGCTACGATTTGGGTCGCGTGGGACGCTACAAACTGAATAAAAAACTGCGCCTCAATGTTGCGGATACCGTCCGGGTGCTGACAGCCCAAGATATCCTGGCCAGTATCGATTACCTGATTAACTTGGAATTCGACATCGGCCAAACGGATGATATCGACCACCTGGGCAACAGAAGGGTGCGTAGTGTTGGGGAATTGCTCCAGAACCAAGTCCGGGTTGGCTTGAACCGCCTGGAGCGGATTATTCGGGAACGCATGACCGTCTCTGATGCGGAATCCCTCACCCCCGCCAGCTTGGTCAATCCCAAACCTTTGGTGGCGGCTATTAAGGAATTCTTCGGTTCTTCCCAACTCAGCCAGTTTATGGATCAAACCAATCCCCTGGCGGAACTCACCCACAAACGTCGCCTCTCTGCCCTCGGCCCTGGTGGCTTGACCAGAGAGAGAGCCGGCTTTGCTGTACGCGATATACACCCCTCCCACTACGGACGCATCTGCCCGATCGAAACTCCAGAGGGTCCCAATGCCGGTTTAATCAGTTCCCTCGCCACCCATGCCCGCGTCAATCAATACGGCTTCTTGGAAACTCCCTTCTGGCCGGTGGAAAACGGACGCATCCTCAACGAGCGCATCCCCGCTTATATGACTGCGGATGAAGAAGACGATAAGCGCGTCGCCCCTGGGGATATCCCCGTTGATGAAGATGGCAAAATCTTGGGGGAAACAGTGCCCGTGCGCTACCGTCAGGAATTCACTACCACCACTCCCGACCAAGTAGATTTCGTCGCCGTTTCCCCCGTGCAAATCATCTCTGTGGCGACATCGCTGATTCCCTTTTTGGAACACGACGATGCCAACCGCGCCCTTATGGGTTCCAATATGCAGCGGCAAGCCGTACCCCTGCTCAAACCGGAACGTCCCCTGGTGGGTACCGGCCTAGAAGCCCAAGCTGCCAGAGATAGCGGTATGGTGATCGTTTCTCGCATTGATGGGGAAGTCATCTATGTCGATGCCACCCGGATGATCGTGCGGGGGGGAGAGCGGGAGAGTAAGAGAGGGGGAGAAACTAACAAAGATCGCGCTTCCTCTGCTTCCCTAACCCCTAACTTCTATTCCCCAGCCCCTACTTCCGAATTTCTCATCCGCGACTACGATGAGTTGCGATCGAAAAATATCTCGGCCTTCCGGGAAAAATACGGCAACTGTCAAGAATACCAACTCCAGAAATACCAGCGCTCCAACCAAGACACCTGCCTCAACCAGCGCCCCTTGAGTAAAGTAGGCGATCGCGTCAGAGCCGGTCAAGTCATCGCCGATGGCTCAGCTACCGAAGGCGGCGAAATCGCTCTGGGTCACAACATTCTGGTCGCCTATATGCCTTGGGAAGGCTATAACTACGAAGACGCCATCTTGATCAGCGAGCGCCTGGTCTACGATGACATTTACACCAGCATCCACATTGAAAAATACGAAATCGAAGCTCGCCAAACCAAACTGGGACCGGAAGAAATCACCAGAGAAATTCCCAACGTCGGGGAAGACTCGCTCCGCCAACTCGACGAAACTGGCATCATCCGTATCGGCGCTTGGGTAGAATCCGGCGATATCCTGGTGGGCAAAGTCACCCCCAAAGGCGAGAGCGACCAACCTCCAGAAGAAAAACTGCTGCGAGCTATCTTTGGGGAAAAAGCCCGCGACGTGCGCGACAATTCCCTGCGCGTCCCCAACGGTGAAAAAGGCCGAGTTGTAGATGTGCGCGTCTTCACTAGGGAACAAGGTGACGAACTGCCCCCCGGTGCCAACATGGTGGTGCGCGTCTATGTCGCCCAAAAACGCAAAATCCAAGTGGGCGACAAAATGGCCGGACGCCACGGTAACAAAGGCATTATCTCCCGCATCCTCGCTCCCGAAGATATGCCCTATCTGCCCGACGGCACACCGGTAGATATTGTCCTCAATCCCTTGGGCGTACCCAGCCGCATGAACGTCGGCCAAGTGTTCGAGTGCCTGCTCTCCTGGGCTGGTGAAAATATGGGCTTCCGGTTCAAAATCACTCCTTTTGACGAACGCTACGGTCAAGAAGCTTCCCGCACCACAGTCCACGGCAAACTCGCCCAAGCAGCGGACGAAACCGGCTACGATTGGCTGTTCGATCCAGATAACCCCGGTAAGATTGTGGTCTACGACGGACGCACTGGCGAACCGTTCGATCGCCCCATCACCGTCGGTAAAGCTTATATGCTCAAACTCGTCCACCTTGTGGATGACAAAATCCACGCCCGTTCCACCGGCCCTTACTCCTTGGTTACCCAACAACCCCTGGGCGGCAAAGCTCAACAAGGGGGACAGCGCTTTGGGGAGATGGAAGTATGGGCATTGGAAGCCTTCGGTGCCGCTTATACCCTACAGGAATTACTCACCGTCAAATCCGACGATATGCAGGGACGCAACGAAGCATTGAATGCGATCGTCAAAGGTAAAGCCATCCCCCGTCCCGGCACACCGGAATCCTTCAAAGTCCTGATGCGAGAATTGCAATCTCTGGGATTGGATATCGCCGTTCACAAAGTCGAAACCGCCCCAGATGGCAGCAGCCGCGATGTAGAAGTGGACTTGATGGCGGATGTGGGCACTCGTCGCACCCCCACCAAACCCACCTACGAATCTCTGACTCGCGAAGACTTGGTTGACGAAGAAGACTGAAGAAAATTTCAGATTTTAGATTTCAAATTTCAAATCTTGATAAATCTGAAATTTGAAATCTGAAATCGCGAAATTAATTAAATCTGAAATCTAAAATCCAAAATCTGAAATTATCTGACTGATGGCCAAACTCGAACAGCGCTTTGATTACGTCAAAATCGGTCTCGCTTCTCCAGACCGCATTCGTCAGTGGGGAGAACGCACCCTTCCCAACGGTCAAATAGTCGGGGAAGTTACTAAGCCAGAAACGATAAACTATCGCACGCTCAAACCGGAAATGGATGGTTTGTTCTGCGAGCGTATTTTCGGTCCTGCCAAAGATTGGGAATGTCATTGCGGTAAATACAAGCGCGTCCGTCACAGAGGTATTGTCTGCGAACGCTGCGGTGTGGAAGTGACCGAATCCAGAGTCCGCCGTCACCGGATGGGCTACATCAAATTAGCCGCCCCCGTCGCTCATGTTTGGTATCTCAAAGGCATCCCCAGCTACATCTCCATCCTGCTGGATATGCCCCTGCGCGATGTGGAACAAATTGTTTATTTCAATGCCTACGTTGTCCTCAATCCCGGCAATGCCGATAACCTCACCTACAAACAGCTGCTGACCGAAGACCAGTGGATGGAAATCGAAGACCAACTCTATAGCGAAGATTCTCATCTCGTGGGCATAGAAGTAGGCATCGGTGCGGAAGCATTGCAAACATTGTTGCAGAACATCAACCTGGAAACAGAAGCCGAACAGCTGCGGGAAGAAATTGCCAATGCCAAGGGACAGAAACGCGCCAAATTAATCAAAAGATTGCGCGTGATCGACAACTTTATCGCCACTGGGTCAAAACCGGAGTGGATGGTGCTGACAGTTATTCCCGTCATCCCACCCGACTTGCGCCCGATGGTGCAACTGGATGGGGGACGTTTCGCCACGAGCGACCTGAATGACCTCTACCGTCGAGTGATTAACCGCAACAACCGTTTGGCCAGATTGCAAGAAATCCTCGCGCCGGAAATCATTGTCCGCAACGAAAAGCGGATGTTGCAAGAAGCGGTGGATGCGCTCATCGACAACGGTCGCCGGGGACGCACGGTAGTAGGCGCGAACAACCGCCCTTTAAAATCGCTCAGCGACATCATTGAGGGCAAACAGGGACGCTTCCGGCAGAACCTCTTGGGTAAGCGGGTGGATTATTCCGGAAGATCGGTCATCGTCGTGGGGCCAAAACTGAAAATTCACCAATGCGGATTGCCGAGAGAAATGGCGATCGAACTCTTCCAACCCTTCGTCATCCACAGATTGATTCGTCAGGGATTGGTCAACAACATCAAAGCCGCCAAAAAGTTGATTCAGCGCAACGACCCCAGCGTCTGGGACGTCTTAGAAGAAGTCATCGAAGGTCACCCCGTCCTGCTCAACCGCGCCCCCACCCTACATAGATTGGGCATCCAAGCCTTTGAACCCATCCTAGTAGAAGGTCGCGCCATCCAACTGCACCCCCTCGTCTGTCCCGCCTTCAACGCCGACTTCGACGGCGACCAAATGGCAGTTCACGTTCCCCTTTCCCTGGAATCGCAAGCCGAAGCCAGATTGCTGATGTTGGCATCTAACAATATACTCTCACCCGCCACCGGCAGACCGATCGTCACCCCCAGCCAAGACATGGTATTGGGCTGCTACTACCTGACTGCGGAAAACCCCGCCCTGGCAGATAAACAGGAACGCTATTTCGCCAACCTGGAAGACGTCACAGTCGCTTACGAACAAGGCAAAATCGACTTGCACCAGTATATTTGGGTACGTTACGACGGCCCGATGGAAACCGACGAACCAGAGAGCGAACCACTGCAAGTTAGCACAGAAGCAGATGGCACCGTCACCAAAATATATAAATCCCAGCGCGTGCGATCGTCTGCCGATGGCAATCTTCTTTCTAAATTCATCCGCACCACACCGGGTCGGATTATCTACAACAAAGCAATTCAAGAAGTAATCGGCTAGGGCGTCGGGGTTAGGGCGTCGGGCGTCGGGCGTCGGGAAGAGGGAAGAGGGGAGAGGGAAGAGGGAAGAGGGAAGAGGGAAAAGGAAAAAGCGAAAATATTGATTCTTCCACTTCCCCACTCCCCCACTCTTCCCCTAACCCCTAACCCCTAA
>NZ_JACJPW010000023.1 GCF_014696265.1 Aerosakkonema funiforme FACHB-1375
GGGAGTGGGGGAGTGGGGGAGTGGGAGAATAAATCTTTTCCCTTTTCCGTCTTCCCTCTCCCTCCTCCCTCTTCCCTCTTCCCTCTTCCCTCTTCCCTAGCCCCGACGCCCTAACCCCGACGCCCTCTTCCCTAACCCCGACGCCCTAACCCCGACGCCCTGTCCCCTCTTCCGATATCAGACCGAGCTGCTCTCCACCAGTTGATTTTCCTGACGCAGATAAGCTTCCATGAACGAGTCGAGTTCCCCGTTCATGATATCTGCGATCGCAGTAGTTTCCACCTCAGTACGCAGATCCTTCACCAGTTGGTACGGATGGAAGACATAGTTGCGGATTTGGTTGCCCCAGGCTGCTTCTACTATGTCACCGCGAATTTGAGCGATTTCTTTGGCTTTTTGCTCTTGGGCGATCACCAGTAGCTTTGCCTTTAGTCGAGCAAGCGCTTTCTCCTTGTTTTGCAGCTGGGAACGCTCCTCAGTACAGCGCACGGCAATGCCGGTGGGAACGTGCTTGATCTGTACGGCTGTTTCCACCTTGTTGACATTTTGGCCGCCTTTGCCTCCAGAACGAGAAGTGGTAATTTCCAAATCCTTTTCTGGAATCTCCAGCTGGATGCTGTTATCCAAAATTGGCATAACTTCTACGCCTGCAAAACTGGTTTGCCGTTTGCCATTGGCGTTGAAGGGGGAAATTCGCACCAAGCGGTGGGTTCCTTTCTCAGCTTTCAAGTAACCGTAGGCGTAGCGACCGTCAATTTCCAGGGTGGCAGATTTTAGTCCCGCTTCATCCCCTTCGGAAATTTCCGTCAAGTGTACTTTATAACCGTGGCTCTCTCCCCAACGGGTGTACATCCGCAGCAGCATCTGGGCCCAATCTTGGGCGTCTGTACCGCCCGCACCGGCGTTAATGGTCAGCACTGCGCCTTTGGCGTCGTATTCGCCAGACAGCAGCTGCTGCAATTCCCAGCGATCGAGTTCGTGGGTGAGCTTGGTAACATTGGTTTGGGCTTCTGCCAGCAGTGCCGGGTCGGTTTCCAACTCCAGCAATTCTGCGATCGCCTTAGTATCTTCCAGACTATTTTTCCACTGCTGAAATTGCTCTAAGTGCGATTTGAGGTCATTGAGTTCTTGAAGCGTTTGCTGGGCAGTAGTTTGGTCGTTCCAAAATTCCGGTTGCGCCGCTAACTGCTCCAGGTCTTGAATTTTTGCTTTCAGTGCAGGTACGTCAAAGATAGTCCTGGGTTTTACCCAGGCGCTGGGACAACGTTTCGATTTCGCGTTTGATGTCTACAAGTTCGATCATGGTTCTTAGCGAGATAATTCAGTGATGCTGAAGATGGCACTGTTGTCTATTTTAGACTATTAAGCCAAGCTTGCGTGCTGCCTTATTTTAAGCTGCGTCCAAACTCAGGCGATGCAAGGATTTTGGATGAGAGGATTTTGGCTTGGCTCCGCCTTAAAATAAGGCAGCTTGAAATGGGGATTCTTTTTGATGATTACCCTTGAAATGGGAGGGGTTTACCGCATTTTTTGCCCGCAAATTTGTGGAATTTTCAAACTAAAGATAAAGTAAGCGATCCCTTACTTCTAATGTAGATTGGCTACGTGCTTATGTTCTAACTTTTCTAATTCCTTTGGTAATTGATGACGTTCATTCACAAATTCTTCCAGTAACTCAAAAAACATTTCAAACGCATGAGTTTCATTGCCAGCATAAAGCATAATAATTTTAGCCCAAGAAGCCGAGGTTCTAAGGCCAATTTTTTTTGCAACCAAGGCTGAAATTCGTGAAATTCCTCTTCTTCATCGCTTAAAGGAAGCCCCATATCTTGGCAAGCACGTTTGTACCCACATAGAAACATAAATAGATCGGAAACAGAAGGATACCCGATATACATTCCAGGTCTTTCTTTGATTTTTTGCAGAAGTTGGTAAAGCGAAATCATGGCCTATTATCCTCGCTTAATAGTTGAGTTAAAATTTTTCTACTTCCTCAATAGTAAATTCACCAATAGCACAGTAGAAGTCTGCGATCCAATCCTCCCTAGATAGCCCTATCGGTGAAAGATTATCAAAAACCTTACGATAAAATCTGCTCGATCGAGAGGGCTGATTTTTAGATAGATACCGTTAATTCCATTGGCTTTTAACCATTCTTTGATAGCGGCAGCACATTCGTCGCATTCCAATATTTTAAATTGTTCCGCGATCTTGGCTACTTGTCGATAGATTTCTTCGTCTGACAGTTGTGGGAAACTGGGCATTTTGATAATACCTTCGTTTTTTTAAGCAACTGCATAGGTTGAAAAAAGCTAAAAGGGTGGGCATTGCCCACCCTACTGATGAAATTAATGCAACTAGGTGTTAGTCGCGGCTATTGATGGCGATCAGCAACCGCAAAATGAAGACGAACAAGTTGATGTAAGTTAAGTACATCGACAGCGCTGCTGGCAGGTACTCCTCGTCGCGGTAGGTGCGCGGCAAAATGAAGAAATCTACCACAGCAGCACCGGCAAACAAGAAGACGCCAATGCCGGAGATGCCGATTTCTAACCAAGTTGGGCTATAGACGCCGAATAGTGCCAACAGGAATTGACCGAGAACGACAAGGCAGAGGGCAATAATCCCCATGCTTACTGTTCTAGTCAAGGCGATTCCATCTTCTTCAGATAAATTGGAACCTATTTGGCGACTGGCAATAAAGGCGATGCCGCAGCCAAGGGCAGCAACGCCAACTCCTTCAATGCCGACGCCGTTTGTGCCTAGTGCCACGAATACCAATCCGCTGAGGGTGTAGCCGGACAGCAGGCTGTAGGTAGCCAAAAGGGGCAGGGCAAGTTTGTTGTTGCCTTTGGCGGCAACACCTTGGGCGACAAAGAAAAGAACCAACTCGGCGATAACGGCACCGATTAAAGTTGGGAAGAATAAAGATGGGTAGTTACGGATAACTCCCAAACCGCCGTAGGTGCCGATCGCAGTTAAAACCAACCCACCACCCAAAAAGGGAAGGGCGTTGGCAATTACGTTGGGGCCAACAAGCGCATTGCCTTTGGCCTCCCGAATTGCTTCGCGGAAGTTGCTTGTATAACTCATGCAGTTTCCTCTCTCGCTTGGGGGATCTTTGCTTAACAAGCCAAAATTGCTTTTTAGTCTTATTTTCACTTAGATCCTAAGCCATTCGCTGAGGAGAGGGTGGTGGAAGTTTGTCCGCTTATCCTTAAAAAAAGCTAAAGCCGACCCTTGGGGCGGCTGAGATTGCTTGCGTGTTTCTGCTGATTCTCCGTGCAACCTTTGTTCTGATTTCCGTGGAACAACGATGGTATCTCTCTGCTTATCTACAGACAATGAATTTAGATAGGGTCAACGCTCTAAATATCAGCCCAAGGAGAGATGACCTCAAAGAGATACATACGAGATGGCGTTTGACGGCAGAGGATTTTTTATGACAGCAACTCAGTCTGATATCGGCTCCTATGGGATGGAAAAGATGATTTCCTACCACCAAAATCCCACAGTTGCTCTACGGAATCAACTGGTACAGTTGCACGCTGGTTTGGTTCGCAAGGTTGCCCACCGCATCAGCCATCAGTGTGCCGAACCCTATGAAGATTTGGAACAAATTGGTTATTTTGGTTTGATTCGTGCGATCGAGCGCTTCGACCCCACTCAAGGATGTGCTTTCAGTTCCTTTGCTATTCCTTACATTCGGGGCGAAATGCTGCACTTTCTGCGCGATAAAAGTAGTATAGTCAAGGTTCCCCGCAGATGGCAAGAACTCTACAACGAAGGGGAAAAGGTACGCAAAGATCTGACGGCCAAACTCGGTAGAACACCTAAAGATAGTGAAATTGCTCAACTACTAAAAGTATCTCTTCAAGAGTGGCGTGAAAGTCAGTTGGCTGCACAAAACCGTCAACCCCTCAGTTTGGATGCTACGATTAGCCATCAAGTAGATTGTCCGGTAAGTTTGGCAGAAACTTTACCTGACTCTCGCTACCAAGCTTTCCAAAATCTAGAGGAAGAGCGGCAACAACTGCAAGGTGCAATGAGTCAGTTAGAAGAAAAAACTAGAGCAGCTATTGAGTGCGTGTTTCTACGGGAACTACCCCGGAAAGAAGCTGCTAAAAGGATTGGTGTCAGTCCAATGACCGTAACCCGACATCTGCAAAAAGGAATTGAACAATTAGTGTCTATGCTGCAACATCAGACTGCTGGTTTGGCGAGCTAAATCGTGAAAAGTTGATTCCTGAAAAGATGATTGGTAATCCAATACAACATTTTTCATATAGATAAGCCAAACAACCGTAAATATTACCTTTTTCCTTGTCTTGCTTGTCTGTTTTGGACTTCAGGTGTTGAAATAACTTTAGACTGACGCAAAGAAAATCGGTTTCTATGAAAAATCGTTCTGGTCGAGGATAAATTTAGGAAAAACCGATTTTTTTTGGTTATAGCAACGAAATATCCGGCTTACCAACGAAAGAAACCCAGTCGATCGTCCCCTATACTGAATACTGAATCGGTATTCTAGGTATGGGGGAAATTCATTAAGCGTAAGTTTCATTCGATAAACTTTCTGAGGAGCCTAAACTCTTATGAAATTTAAATCACTGCTGATAATTTTCGTATTGTTGATTTCTGGTTGCAGTCAAATTGGGAATGGAAATAAAACGGCGATCGAACAAACTAAACCATCTTCTAACTCACAAGTCGAGCCAAAGTTAAGGACTTATACAAAAGAAGCTAAATTGATTGCGGTTGGCGATATCCTGATGCACTTAGCTCTCACTCGATCGGGTTACAATCCCCAAACTAAAACCTATAATTTCGATAACTTTTTCAAAGAAGTAAAACCGATAATTTCTACAGGTGATTGGGCGATCGCTAATCTGGAGGTTCCTGTAGCGGGTGCGGAATTCGGCTACTCAGAATTTCCGATTTTTAATGCGCCCGCTGAAATAGTCGATGCTGCCAAAAACGCTGGATTTAATGTATTGACAAATGCCAACAATCATGCTTTAGATAAAGGCGAAAAGGGCATAATTAATACGATTAAGAATATCCAGAAGCGGGGCATACCTTCAACTGGCACGGCTACTTCACCTCAGTCAGCTTCAAAGATTTTGTTTGTCCGTAAAAACGACATTTCGATGGCGATAATGGCTTACACCTATGGCACAAATGGCATCCCTATACCCAAAGGAAAAAACTATCTCATTTCACTGCTCGATGAAAAGAAAATAGTCAAAGATATTGCCAGAGCGAGAAAAGAGGGAGCCGATGTAGTGACGCTTTGCTTGCATTTTGGCAATGAGTACCAGCGTCAACCTACTCCCGCACAAAAACAATTGGTTAAGCGGTTGGTAGAAGCGGGTGCTGACATTATTCTGGGCAGTCATCCCCACGTTGTTCAACCATACCAAATTTTCAATTTGCGGCGTAAAGATGGCAAACCCAGAACGGCGGTGGCGATTTATTCAATGGGTAATTTTATTGCATATCAGGTGGGTAATTACAAAGACCTTGGCGTTATTTTTTCTGTGAACATTCGCAAACGCTTTCCGGAAAAAACCATAGAGATTAGCAACGTGGAAGCGATGACTACTTGGACTCAGAATTATAGGTTGAATAATAAGTTGAATTTTCGGGTTGTACCGATCGCAGCAGTAGTTAAAACAAAAAAAGACCCGCTCATTCCAACTACTTATTATCCTGTTCTGCAAAAGCAACTCGTGCAGATGAACAATCATCTGAAATCTTTAGGCACTGAAAATAAGTGAATTTGTAGCAGGAATTCAGTGCAAATTGCGAGCGATTAGCGACTGCTCGATCCAAGCTCGATCGCTATCATTTTCAGATTGCTTCAGATATTCGATCGCAATGCGTCCAGCCGTTGGATAAGTGACGCATTCTTGTAAAAGTAACTCCAAAATTCTTTGCAGTTGAATCTGTTCTACTTGTTTGTTGATGACGATAGCGAGAGCGATCGCTGCCCCAAATAAACCCAGCATCGGCGGTACAAGAGGTAACCACCATCCCTGCAAAAAAGCCAAATAAGTTACTAATAATAACCCAGCAACTGCTAAACAAATACTGAGAGCGATCGCTCTCAAAGACCTAAACCACCAGGTTAACGCTGCGCCAAGCAACGACCAAAGCAAAATCCACAACCACTCTTGTGCTTCATTCCAAACTTGGATGGAAGGTCTTCCATCCAAAACAGCACTTAAAATATGACTGGTTAAGTTAGCGTGAATCGCAACTCCCGGCGTGCGATCGGACGTGCGAAATAAATTACTACCATAAGGTGTATAGAAGAGGTCGTTGAGGCTTTCGGCAGTCGTTCCGATCAAAACAATTCGATCTTCGATCAAATCTGGCGGTATCCGGTTATTCAGCACGTCAGAAAACGAGATTGTTTGGAAATTTTCTAACGTACCGCGATAGTTGAGCAAGATTTGATAACCGCCAGCATCAGCTCGGACATATCCGCCATCATTACTATCAAATGGTGCGAAGAAAGCTCGACCGAATTGCAACCGCCGCCGATCTATTTGTTTCGCAGTCACTTTTTCCGCATTCAAATACATTAAAGCGAGCTGCAATCCCAAAGCCTGATGAACTCGATCTTGGCTTTCCACCGATATCAAACCGCGACGGGTTTTGCCATCCGCATCTAATATCACATCGGCAAACCCAACTAGCCGTAACTTGTCTAAGATTGGCGGTGGATTGACGCGACTGCCGACAATTTTTTCAATTCCAATTAGATTGGGCGTAGATTTAAATATCTCCTCTAATACCTGATGACCTGGTTCTACAGGTAAATCTCGATATAAATCGAGACCGATTACTCTAGGATTGCGAGCTTTGATATTTTTAATTGTTTGGGCCAAAAATAAATCGGGAATGGGCCACTTCCTAATCTTAGTAATATCGGTTTCATCAACAGTGACAATAACTATACGCGGATCGGGTGATTCTAAAGGACGCCAGCTAAAAAATGTGTCTAAAGCATTCCATTCCATCCCCTGCAACAATCCCGTCAAACGTAACAGCATAATCGTGCTGGCAGCACAAACAGCAATTATCCCAGTCCAACCAAGCCAAATTCTGTGCTTGAGACGTTCTTTCTTCACTCTCCGTCTGGCAGAGGAAAGGATTTGATTAGCTTGTGCTAGAGATTCAAGGGCAACTTCTGTTTCCCGCTTACTCAATTCTTGACTGGCAGACAAATATTGATAATCTAAGTCGGTTAAACTTTTGCCCAATGCCCAAGCTAACGCATCTTTGAGCGCTTGTCCGCGCAACAAACGAGATTCATCGGTTCGTTTGGAAGCAACCCAAGCTTCCAAAGACTGCGAATAAGGACGTAAGTATGCTAATTGTTGTTCTACCCATTGCAGATTGAAAACTGCTTCATAAATGCGATTTTTTACTTTTAGCAATCCCTGGTGTCTGACAACCAATCCACTGAGGAGCAACTCTATCTGTTCGGGGCTATCATCTGTTTCAACTGGCACTCCTTGTAAAATTTTTTGGTAAATTCCCAGCATTCGGCCAGTGCGTTTGCCGTTGCGTTCGATGCGATCGCGTATGGTTCTCAGGTGTTCCGGTTCATCCTGAGATTCCCAGCGATCGATAATGTGCGACCTCACGATGCTTTCTACCCAATATGCCTCTGTTCCTGGCGGAATAGTCAGCACTCCGTTTGTAGTATTTGGGCTTAAACTCGTAGCTAATTTACATATTTTCTGGCTGAGAAATGGCTGTCCTTCCGTCCAAGCTAAAATTTCTTTTAAAATTGTCTGAGCATCTCCATATTTTACTTTTAATCCCTGCGCTAATGGCAGAGCTTCCTGCAAATCAAAGCCGCGCATTTCTATCGCTTTGCCGATATTAAATGGAGTCCGACTTCTCTGCTTTATTAAATCCGATGGCGTTGCTACCCCAAAAATAGCAAAAGTAATTCGCTTGTATTCCGGGTTAATTGCTCTTTGGTTATAGCAAAACCTAATTAGCGCAAAAAAATCATCAACAGGAAAATCTAAACCAAGTATACTATCAACTTCATCAAGAAATATAAATAGGCGATCGTTTGGAAAATGAATTCTGATTAATTCCTCAATAAACCAACTCAATCTCTGTAAGTAAGATACATCTTCTTGCTCTCTCCACCAAGCTTTTAAGTTAATTTTTCCTAATAATTTGAAGCCAGACCACAACTCCGCAACAAGACCTTTATACCATTGCAGTGGAGTAATACTTTCGCTGCCGATATTCGTCATATCTACAGCAGTGCATTTAAATCCCTCTCGTTCGAGACGGTGTTTTGTTCTTACTAAAAGCGATGATTTGCCCATTTGACGTGAGTTAAGGACGTAGCAAAACTCACCTTGTTTTAGGGCTTCGTAAAGTTCTACATCTGCCTGTCGCTCTACATAACTGGGGGCATCGCTGGTTAAACTTCCGCCTACTTGATATTGATAATTATTCATTAGTTTAAGATTCAGCAGTCATAATTTAATCGATCTGCTCCCACGGTTAACTCCAAGGTATAGCGGGTGAATTTCGGCATTGCTGCTGAGATTTCCGATTTCTGCGAGTTCCCTTGCTTGGCTGTGGAAACACAGCCAAACACAGGTACGTCTGTTCGCAGGCTTTACTGTTCCTGCGCCTCTGGGTAGCCGGACAAGCAAACTTAGAATGTTCTGGTGAACTACCCACACTGACCTGACGGTACAGTGTGGGCTTCCTGCCCAACAGAAAGCGTAGTAAGCTAAAACTTTACAGCCAGCATAGGCATCGTCAAGATATTTAACTTGGTTATCCATGCAAGCCCGAAGGATGCTGTTTTGCATAAAACATCCAGTACGAATAGCTTTGTCTAGCTTCCTGTACTGGGGTTGTGTACCTTCTAGCTTCAACTCGCAGACGATCGCAGCTTTCTTTTGTTATTGCTGACACGGACGATAAGATTGTAGCACAAACAAAGTGCGCGATCGCACTTATACGAACGGGCTACATCTCAGTATCTAGTGCCTCGGTAAAAAAAGAACTAGCCCTTAAAATGATTTGAATAAAAAACATTTATAGACCCCAAAAACACAAAAATTTGTGCCTGCAATTGCTGGCGACAAGATGCTTTCTATCCATTGCTTTACCTCCTACTTTTACGCTCTTTTGATTGCGAGCTTCCCCATATCTCGACTATCTCTTTTCATATGTTTTTTTATTAAACTTAATATTTATCCCCATCTGTTAATTTTACTTTTTTCGGGAAATGCTACAATCAATCTGTAGGCATATTTAAGACCAATTACTACCCACACATACCTTTATCAATATAGAAAAACGTTTTTAATAAAAATGTATAACTTTACAAAAAAACTGTTTTTTTAACTATTCATTTTTTATGTATGTCAGGAGTGAAGATATGGATAAATTTAAGTTCTCACAACGCGAAAAATCTTACTATTTAAAGGTTTGGCAACAAAATATTTGCGAAATCATGAGCTTTTTGGTAATTATATTTGGTTTGTTGGCGCTCTGGGGATGGCCATTTAATATGGAAAATTTAAAAAAATTTTTTCCGGGGATGTCCACAATCGAAATTACTACTGCCTTTGGTTTGATTCTGGGAGGAGCGTGTTTGTGGTTGTGGCGTTGGAAATTAAAAATTAAACATAAAAAATTCCAAGCCACAATTCAATTTTTGATTTTTATTTTGGCGTTTTTTATTGTCCTAATCGCTTTCCTGACACTGCTTCAATCTGTTTTTAACGCCAATCTCGATATTGACCGACTGCTAATGCAGCAGCCAGAATCTCCAGGAAGCACAGCTCCCAACACGGCGCTGGCATTTCTGCTAGTGGGGTTTGCCTTGCTGCTGTTGAACGTTCGTCACCCCAATTTTCTGATGGTGCAGGGGATCGCATTAGGGGCGTGGCTGATTGCCTTTTTGGGACTGCTGAGCTACGTATACGGGAGCATATATTTTTACACAGCCGGAATTTACACGGGTATGGCAATCCACACGCCGATCGCTTTGCTGTTACTGACAAGTGGCATTCTGTGCGCCCGTCCCGATAGAGGAATAATGAAGTTGCTCAGCGGTGATGGTGTGGGTAGCATCATGGCGCGACGGCTGTTGTTTGTGGCGCTTGTGGTGCCGATTTTCGTGAAAGGCTTATGTAATTTAGGCTACCAGCAAAGTTTTTACTCTTTTGAAATGGCAAAAGCCTTAGAGAGCATTTTAGATACGATCGCCTTTGTCAGTGCGATCGGTTGGAATGCCTACAAGCTCAACTGTACCGACCATCACCGCGACCAAGCCGAACAGGCACTGCGAGCTTCTCAGGCTCGATTTGCAGGCATTTTGGAAATTGCCAGCGATGCGATTATTTCCGTTGATGGCGATCGACGCATCACTCTATTTAACCAAGGGGCAGAAAAGATTTTTGGTTACACAGCTGATGAAATATTGGGGCAATCTCTCGATTTGTTGTTGCCAGATCGCTTTGCGATCGCTCACCGTCAGCACGTCAGCAACTTCGGTGAATTTGCTAGCAAAACGCGGCGTATGGCAGCCAGCCGCGAAATTTTCGGTCGTCGCAAAGATGGTACGGAATTTCCCGCCGAAGCTTCTATTTCCACACTGAAAATAAATGGCGAAATAATTTGCACCGCATTTTTGCGCGACATTACTGAGAGCAAACAAGCAGAGGAAATACGGCGCGAAAGTGAGGAACGCTTTCGCAGCGCATTTGACTATGCTGCCATCGGTATGGCGCTAGTAGGGCTCGATGGCAACTGGCTGAAAGTGAATCGTTCCTTGTGCGAAATCACCGGTTATTCCGAACTAGAATTGCTGGCTACGACCTTTCAAGCAATTACCCATCCAGAGGATCTGGAAATTGACCTCAACTATATGCAAAAACTGTTAACTGGTGAAATTCGCTTCTACCAAATGGAGAAGCGGTACTTTCACAAACAAGGTCATATTGTTTGGATTTTGTTGAGCGGCTCGATAGTACGGAATACAGAAGGCGAACCCCTCTACTTTATCGCTCAAATTAAAGACATTACCGATCGCAAAATAGCAGAAGCGGCTCTGCGGCAAAGCGAAGAACGCTATCGGGGTATCCTGGAAGATCAGACCGAATTAATTTCTCGCTTCCAGCCTGATGGTACGCTCTCCTATATCAATGAAGCTTACTGCCGCTTTTTTGGCAAAAAAAGGGAGGAGCTGATTGGCAAAAGCTACGCACCTGTCATTTTTGAAGAAGACCGCGAAAAGATCGATCGACTGCTCAGCACGCTGAACGCGCAAAACCCAGTTGTCACAATTGAGAATCGAGTCATCGTTGCTGGTGAAGTTCGCTGGACGCAGTGGATCAATCGCATCATATTTGACGATCGCGGCAACTTTGTCGAGTTCCAATCTGTAGGACGAGATATTACCGATCGCAAGCAAGCAGAAGATGCTCTGCGTGCAAGCGAACAGCGATTTCATGCGATATTTAATCTCACATTTCAGTTTGTGGGTTTGCTATCACCAGATGGTATCCTTTTGGAAGTAAATCAAAGCGCTTTGGACTTTGGCGGATTGCAACGATCGGATGTGGTGGGGCGTCCGTATTGGGAAGCCCAATGGTGGGCAATTTCAGCAGCAACTCAAAATGAATTGAAAAATGCGATCGCTCGCGCTGCTATGGGTGAGTTTGTCCGTTACGAAGTAAATTTGCAAGGTGCTGGAAATACACTTGCAACGATTGACTTTTCCATTAAGCCTGTCAAAGATGAAAGGGGTAAAGTAATCATGTTAATTGCCGAAGGTCGGGATATTAGCGATCGCAAACAGGCAGAGGAACTAATTAAAGCTTCCCTGATAGAAAAGGAGGTGTTGCTGCGGGAAATTCACCATCGCGTTAAAAATAATATGCAGATTATTTACAGTTTGCTAAGGATGCAAGCGCGACGAACTTCTGACGATCGAATTGCTGCGATCTTGAAGGATAGCCAAGATCGCATCAAATCTATGGCTTTAGTCCATGAAAAGCTGTATCGCTCCCAAGACTTATCGGAAATCGACTTGGAAGAGTACGTTCAAAGCTTGGCAGCTAGCTTGTTTAGTTCCTATGGAGTGAGCGGAAATATCGTTATTGAGAGCAAAATTAATCAATTTTTTCTGGATATTGACACTGCTATCCCTTGTGGGTTAATCCTCAACGAATTGATTTCCAACTCTCTCAAATACGCTTTTCCTGGCAATGCTCAAGGAAAAATTGAAGTCGAATTTTATGTTGAAGAAAATAAAAACAACGTGCTGATATTCAAAGATAATGGGATTGGGTTACCAGCAGATTTTGACATTGAAACAGCAACATCGTTGGGACTAAAATTAGTTAAAAGATTGGTCAGCCAGTTGGACGGTACGATAGATATTGACACTAGCAATGGCACCCAGTTCAGGATTGCTTTTGCGGGAGGGAAAGGATCGTGTCTTTAAATATGCGAAATATTACCAGTATAACAAGTATTCGCATTCTCATCGTAGAAGATGAAGGAATTATTGCCCAGGATATGCAAGATTGCTTGGAAGATTTGGGCTACAATGTCATTGCCATTGCGGACACCGGCGAAAAAGCACTCAAAAAAGTAGCAGAAACACATCCCGATTTGGTGCTGATGGATATCCGGCTTAAAGGGGATATGGATGGAATTCAAGCCGCCGAGCAAATTTGGGAGCTTTTCCAAATTCCAGTTATCTATACGACCGGTCACTCGGATAAAAGTACTTTAGAACGAGCCAAACAAACAGCGCCGTTTGGCTACTTGATCAAGCCCTTTGAAGAGAGAGAATTGTATGTAGCGATCGAAACCGCTCTGCGGCGATATCAACTAGAGAAGCAGTTAAAAGAAAGAGAAGAATGGTTGCAGACTATTTTTAGAAGTATCGGCGATGGAGTGATTGTTGTAGATACTAAATATTGCGTAAAATTCCTCAATCCCAGAGGAGAATCGATGACAGGTTGGAAACAACACGAAGCAATTGATGAAGATTTAACAAAAGTATTTAATATTGTTCACGAAAAGACGCGATCGGCAATTGAAAATCCTGTAAAAGAAGTACTTAAAAGCGGGTCTCTTTTTTATCTGGCACCAGATACCTTACTCATTTCCAAAAACGGCACAGAAATGCCAATTGATGACAGCGCCGCTCCTCTGAAAAATCAAAAAGGAGAAGTTGTAGGCTGCGTTCTGGTGTTTCGGGACATCACGGAACGGAGACAAGCAGAAGAACGCAACCGCGCCTTAGAACGAGCCAAACTGCTGGAAAAACAAATGGCAGAACTTCAGCGGCTCAATGACAGCAAAGACGAATTTCTGAGTACGGTATCCCACGAATTGCGAACTCCTCTATCGAATATCAAAATGGCGATCGAAATGCTGGAAGTTGTACTCGCTCGACAAGGAGATTTATTTGCTAACCCAACAGCAGACCCTTCCCCGGCGGTTCGCTACTTTCAAATTTTACGCGATCAGTGCGAACGACAGCTAAATCTGGTCAACGACTTGCTGGATTTGCAGCGTCTCAACGCAGATGCTTATACTTTAACACCGACAGAAATTAATTTGCAAGAATTGATTCCTCATGTAGCGGATGCTTTTGAAATATGTCTGCAAAGCAACCAACAAACATTGGAAGTAAATATTTCTCCTGACTTACCTTCGTTGATTTCCGACTCTTCCAGTTTGACGCGCATTGTCAGAGAATTAATCAACAATGCCTGCAAATATACACCTCCAGGTGAATATATCGCGGTTAATGCCTGCGCTCTCCCTGCTAGCGAAGATACAGCCAAAAAAGAAATTCTACAATTGTCGGTAACTAATTCGGGAGTGGAAATTCCTGCCCATGAATTGCCTCGCGTTTTTGACAAGTTCTATCGCATTCCCAGTGAAGACCGTTGGAAGCAAAGCGGCACTGGTTTAGGGTTGGCGTTAGTTAAAAAATTGGTTGATTATCTCAACGGTTCGATTCGGGTTGAGAGCAGTAACAGGCAAGTTTCCTTTATTGTGCAACTTCCTTTCAACTATGAAAAGGTATAGCTATTAAAGGTAAGAATGCAGTCAGTAACAAAACCCAAGACCACCAGCTTAACTGACGCGGCGACACCGGTTCTCCTAGCAGGGCATCAATCCTTTGTTGCAAGCGATTTTTACGCACAGCCGAACTGAAAGTAGCGCATAAACTATCCGACTCCATCGCGGGATAGCTTACTACTTGTAACAAAGATTCAGCTAACAGCAGGGGATCTACAAGTTGTGCAGCCCAACTGTCAGCCCGAAGTTCCCGCAATACCAATAATTCCTGCCACAAGCTCTCTGTATTCGGCAACCAGGGAGCGATCGATCCCATCCACCCCAGCCAGAAAAACCCGAACGTATCCCGGTAATAGCAATGCGCTTTCTCGTGGGCCAATACTGCTTCTAGATGAGCGCGATCGAGCTTTTCCAACAATCCTTGGCTGACAACTAATTCTGGCTGCCAAAAACCGATTTGGGCACAATAGGGAATGGGCGTATCGAGAAGGCGGCAAATTTTTCCCTCCACTTTCAGTTGCGGATAGCTGCGAACTTTTCTTACAGTCAGCCATCCTTTAATTGCTGCCTTCAGCCACTTTAAGACAACCCAACCTAAAAAGCCGCTCGCCAGTAAGTAGCTTAACCATCCAGTGCCAATATCCACCATTTCTCCCTCTGGGCCCATACAAACCACAGAAACAGCTGTCGTCAGGAGTAACAAAGGCGGAAATAAAAATAATAACAGCACTCGCGAATAGCGATCGCTCCAATTCCCCATTGGCTCTATGCGACCCAACCTAAAAAACCATGCCAAGATCGCAACAGCCAGCATCATAAATAAGTGCATTACTTCCCCTCCTCTCTGGCAAGGCGTGCTTCAGCAATACGTTGGGCGATGGCATTTAATTGCTCTATGCTAGCAGAATCCAGGCTATCAGCGAAAGCCGCTACTACGTCAGGGTTTCCCACTGCCAGAAATTGCTGCAATCGATCGTGCGCCTTGATGACTTGAGCCTCACCGCGAGTTAGCATCGGTTGCCAAAAAAAGGTACGCCCTCTCTTCTCGTAACTCAGCCAACCTTTATTGGTGAGGCGACGCAGCACTGTCGTCACTGAAGCATAAGCTAATTCTCGGTCTGGGTCTGCCAGAATGCGATCGTGTACGTCTTTGACCGTCGCTTCACCGAGTTCCCAAACAATGTTTAAGATCTCTGTTTCCAACGGGCCAAGGGAAAGTTGTTTGGGACGGTAGTTTGGTAGAGATGCCATAGTATTTTATCTTACCGCTACGTTTACTCTTTATGTGAAGGTATTTTTATCTTTTCTGGTTCGGTCTGTGGAGCGAAGTTTTACAGTTTGTCTTTTGATTTAAGCCAGGTAATTTACTTATCATTACTCATAATATCAGCATTGAATAACTGCACTTCTACCCAGCTTACTAAAGTCGGGATACATAGGAATGAGGCATTTGTCAATAGCTCGCCAATTAGGATGATAAAAACTACTTTTCCCCCTTTAGAGAGCCTAAATTTTTATGGCGATCGGCCTTTTTTAATTGTGAAGAAACATCGCGAACTGCCCATCTGTCTAAATACATCAAGCGAACAAATAATCCAAAATAAAAACCCACTACCTGCTTTGCAAGTGTGGGTTGAGCCGATGGGATTGTACGCCACAGTGTCAATCAGCCCCGTTTAATCAAATTAAACGGCAGTAATTCACAAATACCGAGGTTTATTGACAAAAAATCGGACAGACTTCATCGCTTGTCGATCGCCTTATCAAATCGTAGCTCTCCAGTTTGGTTTGACTACATATTTAGGCTATTTCGTCAAGGATAAATTTAGATGCGATTTAGATGCGATCGGCCTGCGATCCGATAGAACTTAAACTGTAACGAAGGAACTGGCGGTGATAGAAGTAGGCGCTACACCATTAAGAGTTGCCAACATTTCACCAGTCGTAGTATTGGTAATCATGGTATTTTGTGCAGAACTACCAGTTACCAGGTAGAGAGACAAATTGCCAAACGTTATGCCTGTAGGTAATTGTAGGGTGTCTTGACCGACCGTAAAGTCAGAGATCGTCTTCATACCCATTCCGCTTGACAGCAAAAACCTGTCCATACCTGCACCGCCAGTGAGGGTATCATTGCCATCACAACCGTCGAGCAGATCGTCCCCAGCACCGCCAACAAGCATATCATTGCCAAAGCTACCCAGAAGAACATCATCGCCAGCAGTACCGGTTTTCGTTCCACCCTTTTTATAGCTGACTGCCGTGCCTGCGGAAGTGGGTCTTCCCTCCGACTCACCGAAGAGTAAAAAGTGTTCAAAAGCACTGTCAAACGCACCTTGTCCGACGGCATTAGCTACGTCCGGATTGTTGACTCCGTAAGCTTTGTTGCTGAACAGACGACTGGGGTCGCGTCCTTCAAACATCCCAGATTCAATAAAATGTTGCAGGGAACTGCTGAATTTGCCTTGTACAACTGCTGTGGCTACATCTGTGTTTTTAGCTTCGTAGTAGGCATAATCAAAGTTTTCCGCGATCGCATTGTAGATTGGGAAGGGGTTGCGATTTTCTGCCAAACCGAAGCGGAATAAATGTTCTATGCCACTACTCAACAGTCCTGCTTTAACAGCTTGGGCGACATCTGGGTTGAGGAATTTATACAGTGAGTCCAACCCAGCCATTTGTCGGGCAAGTCCCCGACCCTCTATCATCCCCCGCTTGATGAAGTGGTCAAAACCGCTTTTGTATTGACCCTTAGCAATGCCCGCTGCCACATCCGGGTTGTCTGCAACGTACTTGTCAAATATCGCACTGGGGTTGCGTCCTTCGGCATAACCTTTTTGGCTGAAGTGGGCCAAGGTACTGCTCAGAGTACCGCTGTTAACGGCAGCCGCTAAGTCAGCGTTTGATTTGAGGTAATAAACCGGGTTTAGCAGCATTTCAGCGGTTATGCTGTTTGCTGGATTTACCCTTGTAGCTACGGAAGTGTAGGTGTAGTCGAAACGACCGGACGACAGATCGATCGGATCTCTGAGGCGGACAACTTCGTTTCCGTAAACACTATTAAGGATGCCGTTAATGTCCAGGCGCTCCAATGGATTGCCGTTTTTATCTGTCTCAGCCAAGATATAACGGGGCGTATTCTCGCGATTATCCCACGGCCAGAACAAATCATCGAGATTTTGGCCGTAGGGTAGGGGTGTACCCGGAGTGATTGGGTTGTAGGTAGAGTGGAAATCAGGGCCGTTATGTCCGTCTGCCTGCCATTCCGTCCACAGACGATCGATATTGGCATGGAGCATCCAGAAGACCGGATCGTAGGGTGAGGAAGAAAGATTCATCGTTCCTTCCACTATATAGCCCGGATCGGCTGTCAGACCGGTACCGCCGATGAAATCGTGGATGTAGTTGTGGGTGAAGAAACGAAAGCTATCGCCGTTAGTGTAGGGGTAGTCAATTTTAATGCTACCATCTCCAACCACTCTGGCTCTGATGTCTCCTTCCAGGGCGCTGATGAATAAACTCGGATCGTCCAGCGCCATCAAACCTTCCACGTCTTCTTTGGGGATGATATTTTTCCCCCAAGGCTCGTTGTAGAGATACCTTCTCACCTCGTCACCCCGACTGGCGCTATCTTCCAAAGAAGTGTGGATTCTGGGGTCGAGCGAGTAGCCGTTTGCCTTGGTAAACGGCCCATCCTTCAGTGGGCCGCCGACGAGAGTAACAGTTGCCGGTAAATTTGGGAACAAGTTTTGGTCGGGAGTAGGCGTGTAGGTGATGTTTTCACCTGCGCCGTTACCGCCGAGAAAATTGGGAGAGAACAACACATCCAGCGTTCTCGGATCGGTGAAATCCCAATAAGGTACGGTAAGGTTGGGATTTCCCGAAACTTGCTGCAACGCTTTTTCATACCGCGCCAGCAGTTCCCGGTGCCAAGATGCGAAGGCGGGGGCGAAGTGCGCTGCGTTAATGCCCGCTTCAGCCAAGGGCCCTTCGCCCATATCCATGCCTTCCATTCTGGGCATTCTGGCAAAGGCCATGATCTCCACATGGAGCATCACAAAGAAATCCAGAACGCTGATGTCCGTGCCTGCAACTGGTGTGTTGCTCAACCTTACAACGGCGCTAGTGTAAGCGTTTTTCTCGTCTTGAGTGAGGTCTAGAACGCTTTTCCGTTCTTTTTTATCAGGCGTACTCAGTGCCGCGATCAGCTCGTCGTATTGCCGAAATCCCTCTCCATCTGCCTGCGCCACTGGGCTTGAGCTGGATGTCTGAATTTGCATTGTTTCTTCGGACATATTCGACATGGAGCCTCCCATGTCCATCGTCATATCCATCGGATCTGTTTCGTTTAGGTTTTCATCCATGATATTCGGCTTTTCCTTTGTAAATTTACGGCAAAAGTATCACCTTCAACTGTGTGAATTACAACAGTTGTATAGGCTTTTATAGGGCTCGATTAACAGGTTCTGAATTAATTTATTTTTGGTTTTGTTATCCTACCACCACCCAGTTCCGACAAACATAAAAAGAATATGAGTGATTTTTTTGCGTGGTACAGCTATAACATTACCCTTTTCACACAGAAACCTTAACCTTGATTTGAGGTTATTACCTTTACTTTAGTTGGATGTTTGTTTTTTGCTTCCAGGGTAGGCTTGAACAAAAGAAGGCAATAACTATTGCAGTTTATCAAAACCTGAATAAAAATCAAGCCAGTCCTTAGACAAGCTTAATAAAAGCTACTTTTCCTACTTTTCCTACTTTTCCTACTTTTTAGTTCAATAATCTTACCCGCGACACATCGAGCGGGTAAGTGCTACCGCTAATTTAGAATTCCCACTCGTAGGAAATTTCAGATTTTGTGACAAATCTTCAAACTTCACCGACAATTTACCCCTGCAACGCGATCGCCCGCACACAATCACCTGTTCCCAAAAGCAGCGTCTGCCAGCACAAACAAAGGAAACGCCTAATTTTCGACGCTGCAAGTATAAGTTTTCCACTTTTCGCCTATGGATGGGAATTGTTCTTAACAGGCACTTCTTAAACATTCTTCATTAACTTATATTTAAGCCGAGCGAGCGCAGAAATTAACATTATACCCAGTTTACTAGACTGGTAAATACATTAACAAAATTTATTAATTTAGAATATCCCATCAATAATACAAATCATTATATCCTACTTTTACTACAAACTCGCTGCGAATAAACATAAACGACCTGTTGTATGCTGGGTTTATACACAAAAATACCACATAAAAATATATGACTCGGTAATACTAATAAAAATTAAAATCTGCAAAGCAGGCCACACTAAAAAAGTGTGCATACCTGGCAGTAACATTAATATCAATTATCTACCAGATTAGGGGCTTAAAAATGACACCAGAGCAAGATTACCATATGTCTCCAGAAGAATTTCGTCAATGGGGATATAAAACGATCGACTGGATAGTTAAATACTGGGAAAACATCGAGAACCTGCCCGTTCTTTCTCAAGTCGAACCGGGAGATATAAGAGCGAAGTTACCAGAAAATGCACCGCAAACAGGAGAATCGTTCGAGGAAATTTTGCAAGACCTCGATCGCATTATCGTGCCGGGATTAACAAATTGGCAATCGCCCAACTTCTTCGCCTTCTTCCCAGGTGCCATTTCTGGGCCTGCAATTTTAGGAGATCTAATCAGTGGTGGAGTAGCAATCCAAGGAATGTTGTGGATCACTTCACCTGCCTGTACTGAATTAGAAACCCACGTACTAGACTGGCTGGTGGATATGCTAGGGCTACCGGAACAGTTTAAATCCTCCGGTACTGGCGGAGGAGTAATTCACGATACAGCCAGCAGCGCTTGTTTGGCAGCTTTGGTAGCAGCCAGAGAACAAGCCAACGCAGATATTAACAAATTAGTGGCCTACATTTCCACTCAGGCGCACTCATCAATCGAAAAAGGCATCAAAATTGCCGGCTTGCGCCGAGAAAACGTCCGCTTTATCGAAGTCGATCGCAACTATGCCATGAAACCGGATGTGCTGGAACAGTGCATCGCAGCGGATCTCAAAGCTGGGTTAATTCCCTGCTATTTGGCAGCTACCGTAGGGACAACATCGTCGAACGCGATCGATCCTCTGGCGGCATTGGGAGCGATCGCGCAAAAATACAATATCTGGCTTCACGTTGACGCCGCAATGTGCGGTACAGCCGCCTTATGTCCCGAATTCCGGTGGATTCATCAAGGTATGGAGTTTGCCGATAGCTATTGCTTTAACCCCCATAAGTGGATGTTGACTAACTTTGACTGCACCTGCTTCTGGGTAAAGGATAGAACAAAGCTGACTCAGGCACTCTCGATCGTACCCGAATACCTGAAAAATCAAGCTACCGAATCCGGTAAAGTCATCGACTATCGAGATTGGCAAATTCCTCTCGGACGCCGTTTTAGAAGTCTCAAACTTTGGTTTGTGATTCGACATTACGGCGTGGAAGGTTTGCAACACTACGTCCGCAAGCACGTCGCTTTGGCACAAGAATTTGCTGAATGGGTAAAATCTCACCCTAGTTTTGAGCTATTTGTGAATCCCCCCCTCAACTTAGTATGTTTTCGGTATAAAGGCGACGACAAGGCAAATCAGACCATCCTCGATACCATCAATGCTTCCGGAAAAGTCTACTTCACCGGCACCAAGCTCGACGGGAAATTAATTTTACGAATGGCGATCGCACAAGCCAAAACAGATAAAGCTAACGTTGAGCTAGCTTGGCAATTAATTTGCGAAGTAGCCGAGTCGTTAGCAGTCACAGTTTAATTTCCTCAATCTCCAGTAAATTACCTACAGTAAGGAAACTGTCAGAATATGACTGATAACTTTTATTTGTTAGCCCCAGAAAAGCTGTCAGCCAGCTACAAATTAAGCGAGTCGTTCTTATATAAAGTCAGCGATTTTCTCGGCATCATTGCCCAGCCTTCTCCATCAAAAGCCCACATTCAAGAGGCGATCGATTCTTTACTGACAAACTTAAGAACCGAAGACATTCGCCCTAGCGGCAATCCAGATGAGCAAGTTTGCGATGATTACTTCCGCATCAAGCGCGTTCATTCCGAAGATGACGCGCAGTGCCAAATTCTGCTCGCCAGTATTTTGATATCGAAAAAGGCTTTTCAGGAAGCAACTGCTTCTTTAGACCTTCTCCTGTCTGACGGCAACGAATATTGGCTGACTACGCACTGGTCTTTCATTTCTTTAATTCAAGGTTTAATTATCTGCTTTTTGCGCTTTGAATCTCATCTTTTGGCCAACAACTTAAACGCAGCTGCAATTGAACTAGAAACAGCCTCAACCTTGATGCTAAGTTCCGGTGCGGCAATGGAGATGGCTGGAAGGATTGGCGGCGAAGTTTTCCGATCTCAGGTGCGTCCGAAAATGGGTCAAGAACTCAGCGGCATTATGATGCTCGACCACAATTTTTTGATAACTATATGGAAGAGACTTCATCCTTACTTTGGCTCTTTACCAGAGCAGCTAAAACATCAACACGAAGAGTTTATCTCTAGCTACAAGGTGCTGGCAACTTCCCATAAAGCAGTTTGCGATCGCTTTGGCGGAAGCGAACATGGTAGCCTGCTATTACCCAAACTCAAAGCAACCGAAACCCTGGCTAGATTTGAAATCAATCGCCTGCGTTTGTTACAGGCAAAAACCGACATCAAGATAGGTGAAGATTTGTTACCCTTGGACGACAAGCAATATGTCGAACTCGGCTTTAAAACCCTGGTAGACTTACTGATGAGAGCCTTCGGTTTGCAGGATTTTGGCTTATCTTCCACATCCAGCGCAGAACTATCGATCGTCGATCCAGTGCGATCGTCTTTGTAGCGATTTTCGATAAAACACGATTCCGGAAACAAAAGTGAATTATGGGAGGGTGCGATCGAGGCCCTCCCCCTGCGTTTCGATCGCCGCATTAAGTAGCTGGATCGCATCTTTCTTAAGATTTTCAGCCGTTCCTAATGTGGTGAGGGAATCCGGACAAACCAAAACAAAAAATAGCCGATCTCCCAAAGTAGCAACTGCCAACATCGCTTTCTTTTCCATACCCGTTATCGTCGCGGGGCCATAGATTGCTTGCAGCTCCAGATCGCCGAACTTTTGAGCCAAGGTTAAGCGCCCCAAATTAGCCACCAGCAGATCGCAGCCATACTCTTCTAACATTCCTTCCAGCACTTGACTGGGACTGGGATTTTCAGACATCCATACCTCAACTTGAGGTATTCCCCGAAAGATGGTGTCAGATGCCATTCCCCGATTGAGTTGCTGTTTCAAAGACCTCGCAACATCCCACAGCCGCGCATCGGCGGTTAATGTGTGGGAAGTCAATTCTGCGGAAACGTACAGACCGACATCTTCTCCAACTGGAGGTATTAGGTATCGCCGAATGTTAATGGCTGAAAAACATTTGAGAATTTGCGGTTGTGCGGAACTGTTTTGGCGTATGAGTGCTAGCAGGAAAGCCGCACAAATAGCACCATGAACAGTTGTTTGCTCATGGCGACAACGGGAAATAAGTAGAGTCGTTGTTTCTTTTGAAAGCGAACCGGAGTATAAGCAATCACGGAAATCAGAATTTTGAGTGTGGAGTTGTGAGCGTTGAGTTAATTCTGCTTGCTTCCTAATCCGGGTATTGGCTGTCGGCTGTAAAGGAAGACGATTTTCGTCAGTTCTGCGTGGAACCAAGTCTTCCAGTGAAGCAGGTAATGGCAAAGAATTTGTGTTAGTTTCAGGTATGGCGATCGCCTGTAAAATATCTCGAATCAAGTAGGCGGCGGACATCCCATCTGATATCGGGTGATAGCAAGTTAAAATCAATTCCGAAACATCCGTTGAGTGCAGCAATACTACGCGCACTAGAGGAGCTTCCCAAAACACAAAGGGTATGGAGAGTTCTCGTTCGACTTCTCGTTGCCAATGTTGCTCTCCCTGTCGCTGTACAACTCGAACTGGAATACTGGTATCTGCTTCTACAAAACAGGGTTGTCCTGCTTCATCAAGCGCAATACGCACTCGCAGTAATGGATGTTGCTGTTGCACCAGTGCAAGTGCTTGCTTCAATTGCTCAATGCTAAATTTTCCTTCGATTTGTGCTGTCATAGCAAAGTGCATTGGGTGAGCTATGTCGCCTAACCAAAGCATCTGTTCTTCCGCTCCCAGAAGCCGATATACAGAATTACGATCTCCCTGGATAAGTTCCATATTTTTAGCCTCCGCACCGATCGAAAAGCCTTTGAACTGTACAAAAATCTTAGCCCTCTTTTTTGCAGATTTTAGGACTCAGCGATACGCATAGGTATTGAAGCATAGTTCGTAGTTCACAGTTCGTTTAACAAGTCTCGAATTGCCAACTACAAACTATCATCAACATTCAATATCAAAGAGCTGTTACCTGTTAGCCGATCGGAATTAATTCCATCGCGCTAACGGGAGTTCCTGCATTGATAATCCGCACTAATTCAAAACCTCCTTTGCGGAAGAGTTCCCTAAATTCTGACTCGGTGCGTGCGCCACCTTTGCCAATAGATAGCACATCTAAATCTAACCATTTGACCCAGTGATATTCATCTCCTGTGGGTGCGATCGAATCGATTACCAGTAACTTAGCATTGTCAGCCATTCCCTGGCGAATGCTACTCAGAAGCGCGATCGCACTTTCATCGCTGCAATCGATAATACTGTAAGAAATCGTGTACAGATCTGCACCTGTAGGTATAGATTTAAACATATCTCCACCTACTCGCTCGCAGCGATCGGCTACTCCCTGTTCGGCGAGGAAATCTGCGGCTTGATCCACAGCTTGCGGTAAATCGAACAAAACACCTTGCAAGTGCGGATTGGCTTTGAGAATTTCTGAAATCAAAGCTCCTTGACCGCCAGCTAAATCTACTACCTTACTGTACCCAGAGAAATCATAAGCTTTCACTAATGGGATGTGAAAGTTCCGCGTCAGACCGACCATTGCTTGATTGAACAATTCTCCCGCTTCCCCATCGCGATCGAAGTATTCATACAAAGTGTTAATCTGATAAGCGTGGGTTACCGCAGGTTGGCCGTCTTTAATAGAATTGATCAATTCTTTCGTGAATTGCAAATGCCACTGAGCGCAGTGCATCATCAACTGATGGCGTAGAGATTGGGGATTGTCGCTCCGGAGATATTCCGCCATCGGGGTAAGTGCAAAGCGATGGGGTTCAACTTCCGCAAACACACCCACACTAGCCAAAGTGCGAAGCAATCGGTACAGCGAGGAAGCGTGCGTTTGGGAAGCTTGCGCGATTTCATCAACACTCTTAGCTTCATAGCTCATCACATCAGCAATACCCAACTTAGCAGCAGCATTGAGTGCATGGTTAACCCAGTATCTACTATTAAGTTCCAGAAAAGCAATTAGCGGTGATTTAGTGCGCGGATCTAGAATTGTTGTCATTTTTATTACTGTTAAATTGTCAAAAGAACCACAAAACAACTAACCAAAGCAGCCAACCACTTTCTTACTTTTATACGGGAACTAATTCCATCAGCACCGCAGGAGTTTCCCCTTCTTTAGTGATGATGCGAGTCAATTTAAAATCAGCCGCTTCAAAGAGTAGTTTGAATTCTTCTTCGGTACGTACTTTGCCGATTCCTAACGTCATTTCTTCCACATCTAACCATTTGTTCCAAATGTATTGCTCGCCCGGAAGAATCAATGAATCCACAACTATTACTTTACCGTTATCCTTCATCGCTCGGCGGATATTTTGCAACATCTTCACACAGCTTTCATCCGGCGTTTCAATCAGAGTGTAAGAGACGCTGTAGAGGTCACCGCCGCTGGGGAAAACATCCAGAGGGTCTCCCTCAATAGTTTCGCATCGCTCCCCTACACCCTCGCTCTGTGCGTAGCCAGCTGCATCCGCGACAAGCGGCGGCGGGCCAAAAAGAACGCCTTGCATTTGCGGGTTATTGTTCAGTATCCAAGGAATCGATACAGTTTCGGGCCCAGCTTGACCCACAACTTTAGTGAAGCCAGAAAAGTCGTATTCTTTCAGCAATGGTAAGCAAAAGTTTCTCAAAATTCCCACTACTGCCTTACCAAAAAGCTCACCCTCTTCGGGATGCTGCTCCATGTACTCGAAGTAATTATCTACTTGGAAAACTGCTTTGATTGCGGGAGTACCATCTTTGATAGTTTGGTACATCTCACCCTTCACAGGCCAGTTACAATCGCTACAGTGCATGATTGCTTGATAGCGTAAGGAAAAGGGATTATCCTCACGCAGATATTCACCCATAGGAGTGAGCGCAAATCGGCGCGGTTCAACTTCAGTAAAGACACCGACACTGGCGAGAGAGCGCAGCAATCGGTACAGCGAGGGCGCATAAGTTTCGGTAGCTTGTGCAAGTTCGTCAGTAGTTTTGGCTCCATCTTTGAGAAAGTCAGCCACACCCAGTCTGGCAGCAACACTGAGCGCTTGATTGATCCACAGTCCGCTAGCAAGCTCTACAAAAGCTGTCATTGCTGAAGTATCTTGAAGGTTTTGGGTTTCACTCATAGTTATGGATGCTATTGAATATCTGCAATTACAATACCAAATTTTTGCTCAAAAATGTAGGTAGTTTTTGTAGTATTTGTCTGCCAATAAGTTACTATAATAAAGTTAGCTTTCCGGCGGTTATAGCGAAAGTCCAAATTCAAAATTCAAAATTCAAAATTAAGAATTTATTCCCGTTATATGGTTCTCCCGCTCCCCCACTCCCTCCTCCCTCTCCCTTTCCCTTTCCGATTAACTTTTACAAGTTCCCGATTAGGCAGGAATCAGCTCCATTACGCTACAAGGAGTATCCATTGTCAATATGCGCGACAGTGTAAATCCTCCCGCTTGAAATACTTTTGTAAATTCTGACTCTGTGCGCGGCCCTCCATAGCTCAGGGTCATCTCTTCCAAATCGACCCATTTGATCCAACTATATTCATCGCCGGGAGGAACAACAGCATCGAGTACGAGCAGTTTACCGTTTTCAGCTATGGCATTGCGGATATTTTTAAGCACTTTAATTATACTTTCATCATCCCAATCTATGAAAATGTAAGATATAGTATAAATATCTCCACCTTTCGGCACGGATTCAAACATATTTCCGCCGATTCTTTCACAGCGATCGAGTACTCCTTCCTTCTCTAGAAACTGTCCTGCTTCCTCCACAGTTTGCGGCATATCGAAGAGAATACCTTTCATATGGGGGTTAATTTTTAAAATCGATGCTAACAGAGAACCTCTGCCACCAGCGACATCTACCAGTTTGATGCAATTGGAAAAATCGTATGTTTTGACAAAGGGTGAATAAAAGTTTCTCGCCGAAGCTAGCATCACTCGATCGAATAGTGCTTGAGACTCAGGATGCTGGACTAAATATTCCCAATAACTATTAACTTGAAAAAGGTGATTTATGGCAGGTTTACCTGTTTTGACCGCATCAAACATCGTCCCTGTAGTTCGCCAATGCCAGTCTTCGCAGTGCATTATCGGTTGATCGCGTAACGAGTAAGGATTATCGCTGCGAAGATATTCAGCGATGGGGGTAAGCCCAAATCGATATGGTTCAACTTCGGTAAAGACGCCGACACTGGCGAGACAGCGAAGCAATCGGTATAGTGAGGAGGCGTGACTGTTGGTAGCTTGCGCCAATTCATCAACGGTCTTGGCTTCTTGGGTCAAGAAATCGGCAATACCTAGTTTGGCAGCTACATTTAATGCTTGGGATATCCAATATTTACTTGCCAGTTCGACAAAGGCAATCATTGGTGATTTCGTTGGGGGTTTATTCATCGCTGTAACCTCTTGTGTAGCGTTAGAAAGTTGATTTAATTTAAAAGTTTTGTCAAAACTTTAGACTACCCGCGCAAAGGGAGGTAGTCTAAAGTTCAGCCAGAGAGCGATCGTTCTAGAAACAGATCGATCGACTACAGTCCGCGATCGAACACTTTATCCGGGTCATCATCGAAATAAACAACACCCTTGTCTTTTTCGTATTGCTCGTACAAAGAAATCATTTTGTTTAACTTGTCCGGATACTGTTTGCCCAAATCAACCAATTCCCTGGGGTCTTGTGCAATGTTAAACAACTTCCACTGATTATCCCCGCGTGGCTTGTTGACTCTCAGAACTTTCCAATCTCCCATGAACAGCGCTCTGTTCCCATCACCAAATAACTCGAAGCCGATCGCGTCATTTTCACCGTAAATGCGAGCGGCTTTTCCCTCCAGTAAAGGACGCAGAGAACGTCCGTTCATAGGAAGGATGGGACGGCCTTGATAATTGGTGCCGGGATGCTTAAACCCTGCGTAATCCAGGAACGTGGGCATGAAGTCCATTACCGAAGCAAAAGCAGTTGTTTTGGTACCCGCTTTGATAGCCTTTGGATAGTAAAAAATCGCCGGTACGCGAATGCCACCTTCGTAAACTCTCCCTTTAAAGCCATAGTGCGGAGTTGCACTGACATCAGCCCAACCTTCGCCATAGGCAACAAAGGAGTTTTTATTGCCTATATTTTCATAGCTGTTATTGATACCTTCCTTCTTGAACCAATCCTCAAATTCCTTATGTCCCGCAGCAAAGTCGTGAGCCGCTGCACCGTTGTCGGACATAAAGACGAAGATGGTATTTTCGTACTCGCCGATACTCTTTAAGTGAGCGATCAATCGGCCAATATTGGTATCCAGGTTGTCAACCATTCCGGCGTAGATGGCCATCAGCTTAGCATTGTACCGTTTCTTTTCTGGCGTTAGGCTATCCCAAGCAGGAACACCCGGTTGTCTGGGTGGCAATTGCAGATTGTTGGGAATGATACCAAGCTGCTTGAGGCGTTGGAAACGCTGTTCGCGGATGCGATCCCAGCCAATATCGTACTTGCCCATGTACTTGCGAATGTATTGCTGGGGAGCTTGTAAGGGATCGTGGGGCGAAGTAAAAGCACCGTAAATGAAGAATGGTTTGTTATCTCTACGATTCTGATTGATGAATTCGATCAGCTTATTCGTATAAAAATCTGTCGAGTAAAAATTAGCTGGCAACTGAGCATCTTTGCCATTGCTTTTGTAGGTGGCGATCGGACTGCCAGGACTGTATCCCATTTGGCTAAAATGAGTCGCTGCGCCTTGAATCAGGGAAAACGACTGGGTGAAGCCTTTATCTGAGGGGAAATGCCCTTCATCATGGCCTAGATGCCATTTGCCCACCATATAGGTGTTATAGCCAGCATCTTTTAAAAGGGTGGGCAAAGTCACCACTCTGTCGTTGAGATAGCCTTCATAGCCCGGATTGCCCTTCTGACGCTCGGTTAAATCCTCCGCCATCGTACCCAGCCCAACGAGGTGGTTATCTATCCCAGTCAGCATCATAGAGCGGCTGGGCGAGCAAGCTGCCCCGGCGTGGAAATTGGTAAACTTCATACCTCCTCGCGCTAGGGCGTCGATGTTGGGGGTAGAAATTTCACCGCCAAACGCGCCTACATCGGAATAGCCCATATCATCGGCGATGAGCATAACTATATTGGGAGCCTTTTTTTTGGCGCTGTCGCTTTGGGCTTGCGAACTTTTTTTCCAAAATGAAAAGCCGATGAGGGCGAAGGTGGAGAAACTGAGGAGGAGGAGAAATTTTGGAATTCTTTTGTACATGGCGAGGAAATTTCCTTTTTGCTGCTAAGCCTATTTCAGCAGAAATAGGGTCTGAAAAGTTGAAGTTGGACTGGTGCAGGATAGCCTGCTATTTACCAGACGATCGCACGAACTATTGCGACGGCATCATGGTATCGTTTTACTAATGAAAGAGTATTTTATTTTATATCACGTTCAACTGCCTCTGCTAAAGTTTTTTCTAGTAATGGCGGTAATGAACCGCCATTTTTTACCCAGTTGGCACATTCTATTCCCAATTTTCCAATAATAAAAGTTTCGTATTTTTCAAGCTTCTCCGCTGTCAACAAATCTTTCCAAACGCCATTTTTACCTTTGCCGAAAAAAGCTTTGGGAATAAATCCTGGCGGCGCGAATTTATCCGCATATTCTTTCATATATTCCAGGGAAGATTGCTGTATGACAATTTCTTTTTTGGCAGCATCCATTTTCACGCCCAGAAACTCAGCGATTCTTGCAATTTCGTTTTCTTTATCGCCGATTAAGTTGGCATAGTGAATCAAAAGTATATTGGGGCGATCTCTGACTTGCAACCAACTATCTATATGATCCCACAAAGGCCATAAATGTCTTCCCGTTTCTAGCCAGTTATCCCAAAACTCTAAGAAACTATCCTCCAATTTGACATCCCAAAATGCCGGATCGTAACCTGCATTGTGATTGTACAGGGATAAGGCTACGTCTCTTCCGTCTCTCACCAAATAAATGTACTTCCACTCCGGATGATAAGGCAAAGCATCAAAAGGTAGGTGAGTCTTCAGAAATCTTGGTTCTGGTAATTTTTCTATATGGTCAATTTTTTCTTCTAGAGAAGCAAAAAGCGGATCGGGGGTGTGTTCGACCCACGGACTTAATTCTTGAAGCGTACTATAACCGCTAAATTCGCTGTTGCCATTTATGAGGAGATTAACGATTTGTTGCGTCAAAGTTGTTCCCGCTTTGTAGCAAGAAGCAATAATTATATCTGTTTTACGGGCGTTAACAGCGTTCCAAATTGTTGAATCGCTGTAAATGTTTTTTACTACTAAATTCATAACTTATTCCCCAACAAGTTTTTTGCGAGAAAATTCGAGAAAAATTCAGTAAACGATACAAAGGCACAGATTTTTTTCTCAAACCTCAGCCAATCTACCGTAATTGCATCGCTAGAATTGGCAATAATGCCAAAGCAATTTCCCAGCGATTGTACCAAGACAAGACGCTAACACAAGCCGGGTGAGCGATCGAGTCAAGTATTGGCTAGCTAAACTAAGCATTTCCAATCGCTCGACACAGATGGGGAGTACTGGTGACTACCCTAATGGATCTATACAATTCATTAGTCTACACAAAAACAGAACTAGGGTTTGCTTTTTACCAATGATATTCTGAAATTTTTCAGATTTTTTGGGCGTCGAAATCGGTCATTTCCTTATCCTGTGAGCTTTTGATAAAATCTATCAATTTTGATATGGGTAACAAAGAGGGATCGCCTTCCGAAGAAAAGCCGATCGCCGCGTAGGATTACTATAGTTACAAAATATGTAGTTGACTTCCTACCTTTCCTACTTTTCCTACCTTTCCTACTTTTTCTAGAGAGAGGTGCGGGGGTGCGTTTGCAAGCGATCGGCTTGACAATTTAGCAAAAACTCACGTTTTCAAGAGACTTTATGCCAAAGCACACAACATTATTATCTTACCTCTCATGGCAGCAGGAAAAGTAGGAAAAAAGGGAATAATCGGAAAAATTTACAAAATGCTCGCCAATAGAAGTTGAAAATATTGTAAATTTAAAACAAGTGCTGTGGCTATGCTCTAAAAATTAAAGTGGCAGCTCGGCAGGAAATGCTAAATTAGCTGAAAGCACGCAGATAAACTGATTTGGCAGCCAAGTCAGCACTTAGTATTTAGTATCGTGTCGTACTCGATGTCCAACTTGCTATAACACTTTTCAAAGTATGCAAAAGCATCGCCACCTCAAAAAATTGTAAAGATATATCAAAAGAGTTGAGATAAATGACAAGTAAAGTGATTTCCGTAACCCAGAACGTAGCCGACACAGATGCAGATGTGGCAGTGCCCGGTTACTGGTACACCGATCCCAATATTTTTAACCAAGAACGGGAAAAGATTTGGTATAAAAGTTGGCTGTTTGCGGGTCGATTGGAAAAGTTAGCCAACCCTGGCGATTACATTACCTGCAAAATTGGAGACGAGCCCATCTTTGTCATCCGCACGCACTCCGGAAAGTTGCAAGCGATGTACAACGTTTGTCCCCATCGAGGTATGCGTATAGTTGAGGGACAGGGTAAGTGCAAACATTTGCTCTGTCCTTATCATCACTGGACTTATAGTTTGGACGGTCAACTTCAAGGCGTACCATACGCGCAGGAATGCTTTCCCGGTCTGGACAAATCCTCAATTGCTCTAACTAAAGTCCAGGTCGATACTTGGGGCGGTTTTATCTTTGTCAACCTCGACCCGGAAGCGGGGCCATTAAGGGACTATCTCGCAGGCTCTCCAGAGCATATGGAACAATATTCCCAACCCTGGGAAGAGATGCGAGCAACTCATGGAGCGACCTTTGAGGTGCCGTTTAACTGGAAGATTCTGCTGGAAAACTATATTGACGCTTACCACATACCGATGGTGCATTCGCCGACTTTAGGCGGCAGATTTGAGATGCCAGGTTTTGTGGGCGGCTGTATGAGCGGTATGCACACGCTTCAGTACTATGACTATTTAGTGCCGCGAGAACGCACTTACATATCTTGGCTTTTTCCAAACACGACGATCTTGACATTAGATGAATATGTTTTAGTTTGGCAAGTTAATCCGGTCAATCCAGAATTCACCGTCATTGAGAAATTCTTGCTGCAAACTCCAGCGCAAATAGAAAAGTTCCCAATGAAAAGTGAAGAGATAATTTCCAAGCAATTTCGTATGGTTTTTGAAGAGGACATTCCTTTTTGCCGCACGCTACAGGAGCAAGTTAAATCAAGAGCTTACAACGGCAACCAGAAATTAGCTAAAGGGCCGGAAGACGGAGTTTTATATTTTCGTAAAGCTCTCCTGCAAGTGATGAACAATACCTGAAAAGTTGTAAGCATTCAGCTATCGGCAGTCAGCCGTCAGCTAATGCTCAAATTTCGTTTTTGTTGTGTGTTAAGAAATGAAATATTGTTACCAATGTCAGCCAACGTAGAAACCAACCTAAAAATTCCTAAATATCTTCCTCTTCACATAGCTAGGGGAAAATGGGTTCTCAGACCCGCCCTAGAACATATGGAAATGTCAAAGTGGATTGACATTGACGAAGATTTAATCCCGCAACTCAAACTCAAAGAGCGACTCCTGAAAGAAAGCTACTCAGATGTGTTCGCCAGTTTACCGGGAAGCGAAGCGGGTCAGCAAGAACTATTGGAGATGCTGATAGAACACCTTCTCAAATACTTCCCAGAATATTATCGAGTAGAAGGAACAAAAATAGAAAATCTCAAATGGGGTAAAGTTTGGGATATATCCGATTATAAAGATGCTCCCATTGCGCTGGCTGGGCAATTGGTGCAAGAAGATATTTGTCTGTTGCAACCAGGTGAGGGGGGGTATACTCTTAAGGCAGCGCTGATGTGTTTTCCCCTTTTTTGGCGACTGCCGGAAAAGATCGGACGTCCTCTATACCAAATTCATGGCCCAGTTCCCGGATATCCAGAAAAACTAAAGCACCCTCTAGACCTTTACTTTGAAAATCTCAAACCGGATCGTCCGGGAACTAGAATTGCCTGGGGAATTGTGCCAACTCCTCTATTGGTGGTAGCTTGGTACGAACCAAAAGAGGGATGGGAGAAAGAGCTGACACCGGAAAATGTAGGCGATCGCCTGTGGCTGAGATCCGAGTATCAAACTATCCGACGCTTGCCCAAAACTGGCGATATTATCTTTACGGTGCGGTCATTTATGGACTCAATTTCCAGTCTTCCGCCCGAAATCCGCAAAAATTTGGCAGAAGTGATTCGACAAATGTCTCCGGAAACGCGGGCATATCGGGTTATGGGGCCATTTTTAGAGCCACTGCTTATTTATTTGGATCGATAATTCCAGATAGGGTGAGGATGCGATCGCATTGCTGAAATATCCAGATGTAGAGACGTTTTATGAAACATCTCTACATCTGGTCAAAATAAGAGGGGAGATCGCTGTCTGTCTAAAATGCGATCGTGAATAATTTTGATAAACTCAATCATTAATTTATCAAAGTTTTCTCTTCCGAGCCAATCTCCAACTTTTCCTCTAGCAACTGTGTGGCAGATCCCTCCTCAATAATCGGTAGAGAAACGCTACCATCCCCAACATCGTTCCTAAAAGTTCTGGGTAACTGTACCCCAAGCGATACCATTCTGGTTGCCAGGAACAAAGACAAAGCTAACCACAAGATATGGTTATTTTGATAATGCCAAGCAGCCACAGCTGTAGGTGTAAATCCCACTACAATAGAAGCTAAACTGACATTGCGGAGAGTATGGCCTTCTGCTAAACCCAAGAAGTATCCTTCCAGCATAAAGCCAATGGAAGTAAATCCCAAGACTAAGAGTAACCAGGGAACGTAGACATCAATATTTTGGGTGACTTCAGTGTGGTTAGTTAACAGTCCAAATACAGTATCTGGAAATAGCGTAGGCACTCCAGCAAAAGTCATTCCTACCAGAAAGCTGATCAGTACAGAAATTCCAACTAGGGGCACTAACTTCTCCCCAGTTCCTTTGCCTTTAAAGATTCCGGTCAGAGTTTCCGTGCCGAATCCCAATCCTTCCACAAAATAGAAACATAGACCGAATATCTGTAAGAGCAAGGCATTTTCAGCATAGATAATCGTTCCCAAGCTGGCGGCTTCGTAGTTAAATAAGACGAAAGCTGTGAGGGTAACAAAATTGCTAATCAAAATGTTTCCATTCAGGGTCACTGTGGATTTTAATGCTGCTGTATCCCAAATTTTTCCAGCTACAGCTTTTACCTCTTGCCAGTTGACTTGAGTGCAGAAAAAAGTCAATCCCACTAACAGGGCTAGATACTGACTTACTGCATAGGAAACTCCCGCTCCAGCGCTTTCCCAGCCAAACTTGACGATAAATAGATAGTCCAACGCAATCTTGCTCACATTACCAACACCAGACAGCACCAAAACTAAGCCATTTTTTTCCTGTCCCAGAAACCAACCAATTAGGACAAAGTTCAGCAAAATGGCAGGCGCTCCCCATGTTTGGTTGTAAAAATAAGCTATACCCGCTGCTTTTACGTTTGCTTCCGCTTTGAGCAGGGCAAACCCAATTTCTCCTAAAGGATACCGCAAGAAAATGATGACGATGCCCAAGACTATGGCTATTAAGCCATTACGCAGTCCCACCAATAGCACTCCCTCTCGGTCATTTCGTCCTACAGCTTGAGCTGTTATCCCTGTGGTGCCCATTCTCAGGAAGATTAACACCATGTAGAGGAGGTTGAGTAGGTTTGCCGCTAGGGCTACTCCAGCTAAGTGGTGGATTTCCGACAAATGGCCCAGGAAGATGACACTGATTAAGCTGGCCAGTGGCACCATGATATTTGATAGGACGTTTGCGATCGCCAGTCGGAAGAAGCGAGGCAGGAAGTCATACTGGTTCGACAGCATTTGCTTCATAGATTCAGTCAAGTTGCTATTCCCCAAAATCTGCACTCAAAGAGATTGTCGCGCTTTACATTAATTTACATTATTTTGTCGGGCGCAGCGTTGCCAACTTTAACTTGTAAATCGTATTTGGTGCCAGCTGTTAAGACACTGGATAGTGTCTGTGTTATCCCCGCAACACCGCTTCTCGGCTCCAGTCCGAGAAAAATCGCTCCCACATTGTTGCCTTCCGGCGCTTCATCGACATAGGAGTAGCTAGCGGCATGATACACCGCATAGTTAGCAACGAACGGAATACTTATGAGGCCGGATGGATCGTATAATTCCCAACCAGGGATTGATTTATCAGTAAATTCACCGTATCCCAAAATGGGATCTTCAAACCCTGCGTTTGTTATCGCAAGACTGAAAGCTTCGGCTTTGGGAGCTTCAAGTGCGATCGCCATACAAACAGCGGCACTGCTGGCTGTGGCAGCAGCAATTAAATTAGTAAATATTTTTTTCATGGTTTTTTTGATTGCGTAAGTGTAACAGCTACTAATATACACAAAAACTTTTTTTGAAAAGTGTGTTTTTACATAATTTGCCAAATAGGACAAAAATTATTTAAATTACCTACTTTTTCTACTTTTCCTACTTAATACTAATAATAATTAAGCTCAAAAAAAGGGAAAAGGGAGAAATTCCTAGTTTTGACTTTTGACTTTTGACTTTTGACTTTAGCTCCCCCACTCACCCACTCCCCCGCTCGCCTGATATCATTCTAAGCTATCGTCTCCTGGTGGGTAAATTTGAATGGCAAGCACATCTTGCGGTATCAAACGAATCGGCTCGCCGTAAGACGGTTTCTGCTTTTCCAGAGCAACGCAGGGGTATCCAGAAGCAGCACGCGGCCACAATCGATCGAATTCTGACCACAGATGCCGCAACTGGGGGTTAAAGGCACTGTCGGCTAAGATTTCGGTTACTAATTGCTGTATATCGAGCAAGTCTTCCAAACTAGCGCGTAGGTGAATGCTGTCCTCTACCACGGCTGCATCTAAGGTCAATTGGCCGGCGATCGCATCTCGCAGAGTTTCGGCTTTAGTGCGAAAATTGACTGACTCCAATTCTACGGGATATTCGGTTTCGATTTGCAGTTTTTCTCCACCAGTTGCTCGCACTCGCAACTGAATTCCATCTAAATCGATCGCAGCTGTTTTCCCCGCCACTGTTCGCACCAGAGATTCCCATGTAGAACCTCCTTGGATTCGCAGAATTTCTACTAGAGTTTGCAGCCATTGAGTTAGCTGTGCTTGGCGTTCAAAAGATTGGTTTTCCATCTATACAATTGGCTTTCCTGTTGTTGATACGATAGTAAAATTTTATCAATTAATGCCACTATATTTCCTAAGTTTCATTTAATATATTGCAGTTGGTTTTTAATTGCTTTTCGTCTTTTTTTCCGGTCAGGTTGGCGCTACCCCAGGTAGTTTAAATTTCAGGTTTTTAACTCTTTCGAGCTTAGTCATCAAAGAAACTGAACCACTTGGTGTCGGCAAATTCGCGTTTGAGTTCCGTATAATTGGCAACTATCTCTGCCAATGCTGGAGTTGCTCGCTTCTTAGTTCCAGGTGCAAGATTTACTGGTGTGAGATTAAGAAACGATTGAATGCAGCCCATAGTCTCTGTGTAGCGATCGCACAAATCCTCATAGGTAACAGTTATAAGCGGATGGTCAGAGAATCTCGCATCAAACTCGGCAATCTTAGCCTCCTGCTTCTGGAAGTCGCCGATTAATACATCCTTGTCAAAGTGGAGTGATGCTGGCGGATTTCCTTCCAGATCCTGATTCTTCATCAACTGAACAGAGAGATAACGACGCAAGAGATTTTGGCGGCGGAGACTGATTACAACTAGATGCTTGTCCTGTTCGAGAAGCGACCAAAGATCCGGCCAGTTACCGAACCTTGCCCCACAACGGTGTAATAGAAACCCGACGCAAGGGTGCATCATATTTTCTGGAGTGAAGATATAGTTAGCAAGAATCTCAGAAGCTGGAGTATCAGGCGTAAAGTCATACTTGCTCTCAGTATAGTCTGGATTGAACATCTCAGTCATACATACGACTTGAGGATGATTGTCTAGACTCGTCCGCAGCATATGCGTCCCTGACCTGGGAGAACTCAAAACAAAATAACGCTTGGTTTCTGCCATTGAATTAATTATTAATTGATGAACAACTAGAGAATTTTTAATGACGAATTACGAATTACAAATTATTTACTCACATCCATCTTGTTCGCAAAGCTTGTCCAAAATCTTTGATTGCTTCCATATATTGCGATCCATACCTTTTGGTTGGCTCGATATGGCTGTTTTCATGGTATTCATTAAAAGTAGATACAAGCACCAGTTGTGGCATAACAGATTGACGAAGCACAAACTCTGTCATGCTATGGAGAGTTTTTCCCTGATTTCGGTCAACACAACGAAATCGATTGTTGCTCCTGCGAATATCGGTTAGATGGCGATCGTCGTAGCCTGGACTGACTGTTACCGTGCGAATTCCCTTTTTACCACAATCCGATCGCCGATATGCCTCTGCCCAAACACTCTGCCAATTCTCAGACGATGCTACTTCCAAAGGTGAAAAAAGCGCCCACGAATCAAATAACCCAAAGGTCAGATATAACGATTCTGTATCTGAAGGTAGCCTCAAACTACAAGCGATTCGCAAAAATCCGTCGGTCGCTGCCTTCAAATTCTCGATCTCAGTTCGTTGTCCGTCCCAAATGCCAGTCCAAAATAAGAACATTACTGGTTGGGACTTGAACCTGAAATAGTTGGGTGAGTTTGACAGATCCCTGATGGTAGCGATCGCCCGCTCTAATCCATCATGGGAAGGATCGTAGAAACACAGTTGAATTGCAATACGGATTTGGGATCTGGTTAGTTCCGCAACATGAAACATCCGAATCAGTCCAGCCAACTCATGCTCATTCACACCGTTTGAATCAATATGCAGGTTCGCAACCAGAAAGTCTATGCCATTGCGCTCCATCAATTCAAAATGATATTTCAGGGCATCACCATCTAGCGACGAATAAAACCCGATTTCGGGCATATCATCAACAGATCCGAATTCTAAATTGTCGTTCCAATGAAGATTGCCAGATCCATCTCCATACCAGCAATAATATTGGACTCCGAGCAGTGGACAAAGTGCAGCAGTTTCATCGTCCCCCTGCTGGTGGTCATGTGGATAAGTATTAAACGTGGACTCAATAATTTTAATTAGCTGATGCGCCGAGTTATTCCAGCTATATTGCTGGGCTTTTCTCCAACCAGCTTCACCCATCGCTCTAGCTAAATCAATATCACGCGCCAGCAGGTTCATTTTATCAGCCAGTTCTTGAGGACGCGGCGACACCAGTATCGCACATTGAGGATCGACAACCTCTGTATATCCTCCTTCATTCACCGCAATCAAGGGACGACCATGAGCCAATGCTTCTAGAGGAACAATGCCGAAGGGTTCCCGTGTTGCTGCAAACACAACTGCACGACAGGCATTGTACTCCGCTTGCAACTCTGCTTCTGACAGTCCGTGCTTGAAACAAACGCGATCTCCGATACCGAGTGACACAGCCATTCGTTCCAGTTTCTCACGTTCAGGGCCATCTCCGACAATCACCAGCCGTACATCCGGTATCATCGCCAGTGCCTCAATAATCATCTTCACTCGTTTGTGTGGCCAGAGTTGACCAACGGTGAGGAACTGGACATTCGGCGAAAGCTCAACGATCTGGTTGGCACATTCCACGCCTGGGTAAACTATGTCTGCAACGATTCGTCCATAAACCTGTGACAAATACTGAGCAACATAGTGACTGTTCGCAACTATACGGTCTGGATTGCCCAGCTTGTCAAACATTGCCAGTGCGTTCATGGTTGCTTCGTAAACCCGCGATGGAACATCATCGTAGGTGAACTTCGGGTAAACGTGAACCTTCCACACATCAGACGTAATCGAGTCATTGGGAAGCTGACTAAGCCGCAGATCTTCCAGCATACGCGGGGGTTCGTGCGGATACCACACCATCGGGTGTCTGTCAATCAGATGACAAGGCCAAAGATGAGTATGGTAAATGTCATGTGTACCGATTTCCTGTTGCCACAGTTTGGGTAGCAAGGTGCCGTTCAAGAAGAACGCACGATCCCCTTGAAAGTAAGGTGAAAGTTGCACAAATTTGAAGCGAGTGTCTGGGCAGAACTCGCGCACGACCCGATCGTTGATGGACGTGGCATAAAGTGTAATGCGATGGTGGTGTTGCCAACGAGCGAGGCACTCGATGACAACTCGTTCGGCACCTCCATACTTGACGAGTTCGGGAATGATGATTGCGAGATCGAGGGGGTGTTCCATAAAGCAGGCAAATAACTGAAATTTAGACTGACTGAGCCTTAGAGGCTATTTGTGAAGTAAAGTTTAAACCCAGGTTGAATTGCTACTCTGTATCATTTAAGTTACTTGGGTAGGCTGTTCGACTCATAGTGTATTCAGGTTTTCTGCTTCTCGATGTTTGAAGTTAATAAAATTTAATTTTTCCGTAAAATACTTTTGACAAGGGCGACAATAAAATTGCCGCCTGGGTACTCTCAAATATACGGCTTGACCCCAAGCTGGTAAATCTTTTACTAAGAGATTCTTAACTGGATGCAATTCGTCACTAAATCTTTCACAACGATAACACTTCACTTTTTGATTTACTATTTTGACTGTCAAATATATACCAAGCTTATCTAGAATACATTAGTTAAACTTATAACATTCGTAGGTGAGAGCCACAAAAATTTACAAAAACGTTGTGATTTGAGGGATTTTTTGTCATTTTTCCCTATTGACAAGTTTACCTAAACACAGGAATATTTGAGAATTCTAGAACTTACGCAAAGAAACTCAGTTTCTCTGAAAAATAGTGGGTTTGATGAACTAAAGGTCTACGAATAAACCAGGTTTTTAGTCATTTCGTGCGTAAATCCCGATCGAGAAAACGACAACAAGAAAAAGTTTCAGGCCGATCCAGTTACATCTCGAAAACATTTTGAACTTTTGAGGAAAATACTGTGGCTATTATTAACATAGATGCCAAGAGCAACAACAAACAAAATCCAGTCGTTCAATCCTTCGCAGCAGGAACTTATGAAGTGAAGGTGATTGGCGTCTCAGAGGGGGGACAGTATGATGCGTGGACTCTTTGGAGTGTAGAGATCGGCTGTGACGAAAAAGGAGAAAACTGCACTACCGGATGGGTGAATGAATATAACATCACCTCAAATGAATTTAGCATCAATATTCCCAGTAGTGGGAAATATGCAACAGCCAAACAAGCGCTTGAGAAGGCTCAAAATACATCATTTACTCTCACGTCAGATAGCAAAGTTAACTTTTTCATCAATGACGACGAGCTCCCAGATAACCGGGGGGGAATTTCATTAGCAGTGAAGAAAACTAGCCCAGACTCAGTTTATCCGAAATTGAACTTTGGGTCGTTGCTTTTGCTAGTGCTAGTTTCTCTGACGGTATTGGTGATTTGGATTGCGATCGGCTTGGTTACTGGTAACCCTGGAAGATAAATCAACAAGCCAAATTAAAAATGATTTTCTGTTTTTAATTTGGCTTTTTCTAAATGCGCTTCGATCGCATCGCAAGCTGCCCGGACGCCATCTTCCGTCTCGACCGAACGACGGACTTCTGTGGCTTTAGCCTGATAACTGGGGTCAAACAGCAAATGTTTGAGTTCCGCAGCGATAAGGTCGGCGGTACATTGCTGACGGGAGATCGTGCGCCCTACACCCAGGCGAACCATACGGGCAGCGTTATCTGGCTGATCGTGGGCAAAGGGAACCACCAGCATAGGACGCCCCGCACGTAACGCCTGGGCTGTAGTTCCCACACCGCCGTGATGGACGATCGCAGCTGCTTGCGGAAAAATGAGATCGTGAGGAGCGTAGTCCACTGCGATCGTACCTTCCGGTAAAGAGTGCGAGGGAATCTGATGCGCCGCCTGCCCCATCAGCAGAACCGATCGGTAGCCCAACCGCTGGGCGGCAATCGCTCCCTCAGAATAAAAGTTTCCCGCTGTCCACACCATCAACGACCCCAAAGTAAAGACGATCGGGGGTGGCCCTGCTTGCAAAAACTGCTCCAGTTCCGGAGATAAACCGCGATTTTTTTGGTGGTGATACCAAGGAAAGCCAGTAATGCGAGTATGGGGTGGCCAGTCCGGTTGAGGAACGCCCAAAACTTCCGAAAACAAAGCTAGCACCAATTCCGGTGAATGCTGACCTTCATAGACAGCGTTGCCTTTCGGCGGTAAACCGAGTTCGGCCCGCAACTGCCGCATCGGTGCCCCCCAAAAGCGTGCCTGCCATTTAAAAAGACGAAGTATAGCATCATCGACAACCAACCTTAAAGCTCGTTCGTAAGGAGATTGCGGCGGCGCAGAAAGGCTGGGAAAGTCGTAGGCAGAGATAAACGAGACAGGCGAAAGAACAGTCGAAATCCAGGGAATCCCAGTTTTTTCAGCCGCCAGCGCACCCGCAAAAGCAAGGTGATGCGTCAGCAACACGTCAGCTTCTCGTACTATTTCCAGTAAGTCGCTGTAGGTTGCCCGCAAATGGGGCGCGATCAAATAGCTGATACCGTAGTTCAGAGCTTGTTGGGAGTCGCTGAGCAACTGGATAAATTCTCCCTCCTCTTCCACATTAATTAACCCATCAGGTCTGATGGCGCGGAACTCAATCCCTTCCGATTCGATTGTGTGGCGATAAATTTCGTTGGTAGCGATGACGGCGCGATGTCCCCTTCTTTGCAACTCGCGAGCGATCGCCATGTACGGGTATAAATCTCCTAAAGAGCCAAAAGTTGCGATCGCTATATATTTGCTCATTCTTTTGTCGTTTGCGAAATTCGATGTAATCTTTGCTTTTTCTTGTATCATATTTTACTTTGAGTATTAATCCTACTTTTGCTACCTCTAACTTACAGGCTTAAATTTCCATTAATCACTTTTGTGCGAACAAAAGCAAGTGGCATAAATCGCTAGCTTGTGTTGCTGGCACTTTGCCTAAAGCCTCAGTAGCAGGATGTTTGCACAATCAAGTTCCATATTAGCAAACTCATCAATAAAAGACAATAAAAGACCATGTGTTGAGCAAAAACAAGCTGATCAATAAAAGACAATAAAAGACCATGTGTTGAGCAAAATTAGATTTAATTGTTTTGTTAGAGAAATTTTGGAAAAAAATTGAATCTGAAGGAATAATATAGTACATTGTCTGTACTAATACTCAAAAATTATTAGAATCCAGAGCTATAAATTATGGCTACTTTCCTCAAAAAAGAAAGCACCATCCTCTCGATCGCAATAGTGGTTGCTTTAGCAGCTATCACGTCTGGGCCCCTAGAAGCATCCGTTACTCTAGAGGCTGTACCGGAGCAATCTACTGCACCAGCCTCTTTCCCATCCCCCGCAAGTGTACCGAGTAACAGGATTGTGCGGATCGACGGATCGAGCAGCATGGACAAAGTTAACGAAGCCCTCAAGCGGGGTTTTGAGAAACAATACCCAGGTGCGAAAGTCGAAATCACCCGCAGGGGAAGCGATCTGGCGCTTCAATCGCTACTGGCAGGCAAAATCGACTTAGCGGCGATCGGTCGTCCTCTGACTCCGCAAGAAAAAGCTCAAGGATTGGTATTGGTTCCTGTCGCTAGAGAAAAGATTGCGATCGTGGTTGGGCCCGATAGTGCCTTTAAGGGAGGGTTGACCTTTGTTCAATTTGCCCAGATGTTCCGAGGTCAAATTACCAATTGGTCTCAGGTAGGCGGCCCCTCAGCCGCAATTCGATTTATAGACCGCCCCGACGGAAGCGATACGCGGCGGATTTTTCGAGCGACGTTCTCGTGGTGGAAATAAAAGAAAAAGTAAGAGCGCACATTTATCTTTTCCTTATTATTTCCATAGTTCTATTTATTAAGGTGTTAATAGAGGAAAACATCGTGAAAAAGCATTCCCAAAAAGGGATTTCAATCCTCCCATTCCAAGGGGCATTATCAAAAAATTTTCCCCATTTCAAGCTTTGTCCGCTCGTTGCCCAGCCAATCCCAAATCCTCTCAGCCAAAATCCTTGCATCGGGTGACCCAGCTAAATTTATTTCGGATGTCGCCGTAGATACATTTTGCCAATGTTGGCAGTATTTTGCGAGAGCGTCGGAATTGTCAAAATATCCATTCCCCTTGCTGAAATTTGAATTTATATTAAAATAAAGCGGAGTTTACTCTAAAATACTCGTATGGTAGACGGATTTTTGAAAAAAATAAAACTTCTGATGCAAGGAGAAAAAATGGTTGGACGTAGTACCGTTCCAGAACGTTCGAGTAGTGGTTACTATCTGATCAAAAGCAAGCTTAATGGCCTAGTCCTAGATGTTGCTGGCAGTAACCCGCAGCCTGGAAGCCACGTAGTTGTATACCCAGCAAATGGTACTTACGGTGAGGCCAATCAGCAGTGGGCAATTAGCGAGAATGGGTCGATCAGAAGTAGGCTCAATGGTTTTGCGTTAGAGGTAGAAGGAAGTAAAGAAGATTATTATACATTGGTAGTTGTTTCCCCGCTCAAGGTTAGTAACGGTGAGCCTAACCAGCAATGGACAATTACAGAGCATGGCGCGATCGCCAGCAAGTTAAATAACTTTGTGCTGGATATTTTTGGATCTGGTACAGCACCGTTGAACCCCGTTGTGATGGCTCCCCTCAACGAGACTAACGGTACCCCTAACCAACTGTGGGAACTTGTCCCGATTCCACCAGAAGCTTTAGCGCCGATCCCCCTAGAAAAACAAGGCCCAGCCGGAGGTTCGATCGCCGCCACAGATTTCGAGATTCTACCAAAAAATGAACTGCCTAAATCCAGGATTAAAACTGTACGTATTCATTCTGCTTGGGCAGTAGATAAAATACAAATTCAATATGAAAATCTCGCCACTAATCCACCTCAAACCTACGAGTCAGCCGCATTTGGTGGGCCTGGTGGTGGCTATGGCGAATTCAGCCTATTGCCGGGAGATTATCTCACAGCAGTATATGGAACTTGGGGAAGAGAAGCCCCCGGTTATCCCAAAGAAGATATCGTTACGTTACAGTTTAAAAGTAACAAGGGCCTTAAATCCCCAATATTCGGGGGCAGCAATAGCGAAAAAGAAGTAGATTCTTTCGCTTTTGAAGCACCTCCGGGTTACGAAATCATAGGCTTTTTCGGTGCCTATGGCGGCAATTATAACGTCTTAGTTCGCTTAGGTGTATATCTCAAACTTGTCATACAGTAATTATCACTGTATAACAACCGTATCAGACGTATCAGAGATTAGGAGTTAGAAGCTAGGGAATACTTTTGAGTAATAAGTTACTTAGGCGCTAGGGAATGTATATGAATATACAATTTTCCAAGAAAGATTTCCCGCCCTTAGCGGTCTAAGATGCCAAAAGACAGGAAATTTATGTCTAACACTTTAGAGAGTATTCCCGATGCCCTAGCCCCTACTAATTGGTTCGTGTACAATAACTTAAACCTTTTGACTCATAGAGAAACTTAATGCTTGGGATTATCTTATTTGCGCTTTATCTTTCCTTCTTTGCTTGGATAGTATGCGAACCGAAGCATGAAAAAATAAGTCAACTTAAAAAAGTATCGCAAGCGGAAGATATTAAAATTATCACTGCGACACCAAAGAAAGAAGCGCAAGATCGATCGGTACTCGCTGTCGCCGTCAGTGTGGGCAACGGTAACAACAACCAATTTACGAACGGCCAACAGGTTTATCCACCTGCTAGCAAATCTGCCTTTAACACCCACAGCACCAAGCTCAACGGAGGCGAAGCGGCGAAAAACTTATCGACAACGTTAGCTGCCTCTGTTCCACCCTCTAATTCAGTCTCTAACTCAGTAGAATTAGCTTCTCAGGGAAGTTTAGCGATCGCCTCTTCTACCAACATAACTACAAGTTTACCAAATGGGAACTCAAATGGAAACTCCAATGGGCACTCCAATGGGCACTCCAATGGAAACTCCAATGGGCACTCCAATGGAAACTCCAATGGGCACTCCAATGGAAACTTAAATGGAGACTCAAATGAGCAAACCTTAGAAAAGCATCAGGCTGAGTCAGTCTCCCATCCTGCCGAAGATAGGTTAATGTATGATAAACAAATTATCAACCAAGCAATAGAAGAATCTCGCTTCGCAGTCGTAAAAAAAATCAAAGAATTCGTTGAAACAAAAAATCAGACGTTAGGTTCCTATCAACCTTTGTATGAATTATTAACAGATTACCCCTTCCGAGTAGGCAAAATGCTACGCCCAACTATGTGCATTAGCGCTGCCAGGGCAGTCGGAGGAATGGGACACGAAGCTTTGACATCGGCAGCTGCGCTTGAGCTTTATCACAATGCTTTTTTGATCCACGATGACATCGAAGACGGTTCTGAATCTCGACGGGGTAAAGGCACTTTACACCAAATGATTGGAATTCCTCGCGCCATCAATGTAGGCGATGCGACCAACGTATTGGCAGTAGGTTTATTGCTAGAAAATTTATCAACAATTGGTGTGGCCAAAGCTCTAAACGTGTTGCACGAAATCGAGTTTATGGCGCAGCAATCTGTGGAAGGACAAGCAATGGAATTAGATTGGGTTGCTACCAATGCTGCCTATCTAACCGATCAAGATTACTTTAAAATGTGCGTCAAGAAAACTTGCTGGTATTCTTTTATTACTCCCTGTCGAATCGGTTTGATTGTCGGATATCCTTCAGCTAGTAATAAAGAATTGACTGAACGTTTGGCAGGTTTGACTAGATTTGGGATGATTTTAGGAATTGCTTTTCAAATTCAAGATGATTTGCTTAATTTACAGGGCGAACTCGAAGCATACGGTAAAGAAATTGGCGGTGATATTTACGAAGGCAAACGCACCTTAATGCTGAATCACGTTTTGGCGAATAGCGGACAAGCGTCTCGGCAAATTTTGGACATACTTGCGTTACCCCGCGAGGAAAAGACGCCCGATCAACTCGCTTTTATTATGGATAAAATGCAGCAGTGCGGTAGCATAGAACACGCTTGGAAGGTGGCGCGATCGCTCGCTAACAAAGCAGCAGAAATTTTTGAAAGTCTAGATTTTCTTCAGAAAGAAACCCCACTGCGATCGCACGAAGAATGGGAATGCCCAGTACACGATCGACGATTCCTTAAAGAACTAATCAATTACGTGATTTACAGAAATGTCTGAAGGAAAACTAGCAGTAAAAAAATAGTGAAAGAGCAAAAAATTAAATGAGCGAAATATTGGCAATTCCACAAAATTTGACCCAGGTCAAGATCGAAGTTTATCCAGGTTCGACTGTGGCGATCGAACTGTTACTCGATAGCCAGATAGATGAAACCCTATTGTTTCGTCCGACGCTGGATGATTGGTTGTTAGATAACGGTCAAGTTATCTGCATCCCTAGCAATATGTCTCCTCCTTATCTGTACATACATAAAGGGAGCAAATTAAACCAAAAAATCAAATTCTCAATTCCTTTTCTTCTGCAACCAAAGCAAAAGATTGTGAGTTGGTTGCGCTTTCCGGGAATTCAGGAAGAGGCAATTCCGATCGAATTGGAAATTGTATCACCGACATCAGAAAAAGATAAAGAGCGAGTTTTTGAAGTTCCTTTGGAAGTTACTTTACCCTTCACTGTCCTAGAGGGAAATTCCTTATGGAATACCCCAGACAAAACAACAGCGGCAATATTTGGCTTGATGTCAGGTTTGATGGATTTGGATAAAATTCCATCCCGTTGGCTAGCAGCTGAACTTTTCGTAGTTTTGTGTCAAAAAGGAGAAGAATACGCCCAAACAGAATCGGGTAGAAAGTTACTCGATCGACTCAAACTTACCCGCTTCTATCAAAATGGAGTCACCGCTTTTGCATCCGCTCAAATTCCCAACTGGATTAGCGATAGTATCAAAAGTACAAGTGCAATATTGTCGGGTCAGAGTTTGCTACATATCTGGCAGGAATGGCTGTTAAATATCGCTCCAGAAGATGTAAAATTAAATGATAAAAAAGGCGAATTTTCCCTACCTGCTTTTTTAGGAGAAAAGTTTGTTTATAAATTAGGAGGAAATGCCGATCGCTGGTTTGGTGGTATCCTCTTGGGACTCGCACATATATCCCCTGCAATTGCGAAAAAATTGCAATATATGGCTAGCACAGATCGAAACTCGGCAGGAAGATTAGAAAGCGATCGCGCAACCGAAGCAACTAAAAGTTTAGTCGCCGGACTACCGGGTTTAGATACAACTCCGGTACGTTGGCTGGTGCTAGAATTATTGTTGCTGGTTTGCCAACAAGGCGATCGCTACGCCCGCACTCAAGCAGGCAGTCAATTACTGACTCAGTTGCAGCGTACTGACTTCTTTCAAAATGGCGTACTCGCTTTTGCATCAGCGGAATTTCCCCGTTGGACAGTCATCTCTCAACAAGCCGCCTCTGCCTATCATACTTATGTTGCAGTAGAGAAAGGGGAAGGTAATTTGCTTTATTTAGGAGAACAGTGGCTGTGGAGTTTGCTGCCAACAGAGTTAAAGTTAAGTCAGGCAAAAGATCGGATTACCATATCGAATGCGGCGGCAGATAATTTTGTAGAATCTGTAGGTATGAATGCAGAACGCTGGTTTAGTTGCGTTGTGCTGGGACTGGGCTTAATATCGCCAAGAATTGCCGCCCTTTGTCAAGCGATCGCCTCTAGTAAAAATATAACTTCTCCCCTCTCAAAATCTGCCGAACAAACAATACTCAACGACGTTTTCCAAGAAGCAGGATCGCTACAGCGATGATGGAAAACCAACCCTCTAGAGGAAAATCCTCTCATCCAATAATCTAAAATCCAATAATCCAAAATCCAAAATCTAAAATCCAAAATTGAATGACCATTGACGAACAACTCCTAGCCCGCGTCGAAGCTCTACGCATCCCCTTGGATGACCCCACCTCCCCAATTGATTGGAAAGATTGGTATCACTTCCTTTTTTTAGATAAACAAGGAAAAGTGCGGGTATTGGTTAACATAACTACGATCGGCAGACCGGAAAGAGGAGAAATTCAAGTCACCTTTCTGGTAAACTTAGCCAGTGAATACCTGCCCCCAGAGTACCGATTAGATATCCCTCTAGCAACATTCGGCACTGCGTTCAGCTTACAATGGCAAGCGGATATGGTGCGTCGAAATCCTTTGCGTATTCAAGGAAACAACATCTTGCTAGAAGTCGATGGCAAACATTCCCTATTGCAAGTTCAAGACGAACGAATGCAGCTATCGATTCGCTGTCAAGGAGAAGCGCAAGCGACACCTTTGTTAGTAACAGAAGATTCGCCTTTTGGCAGCGGTTTCATCGGTTGGGGATTAGTACCCGGTTTGCAAGTAACCGGAGAATTATCTGTAGGCGGGCAAAATTTCAGTATCGATCGCAATTGGTTTACTTATCACGATCGCAACTTCGGTCGTTTTCGTTGGGGAGAAGATATAGGTTGGGAATGGTTTGTCGCTTTTGCCACTTGCGATGATGGCAGACAAATTACTTTGGTATTAGACCAACGTACAAATAAAGACCATTCTGTCAAGGTATTTCCCTATATTTTTGTATATTTGGATAACGAATTAGTCAAAACTTTTCTCGGTTCTAGTTTAGCGGTTAATTGGCAGTGGTCAGACGATCCGGTAATGCCTGTGCGTTTGCCTGGAATCATGGCTTCCGTGTTTGCCGATCGCACTTTAAAAGTTCCGGAAAGCTTGCAAGTAGAAGCCGTTTACGAAGGCGATCGATTGTTACTCAACGTCGATTTTGAAAGCGCGATCGAGCTAGTAATTCCCGATAATCAAGCACGTCAATACAGTTTCATCGAAGAAGTAACCGGCACTCTGGAAGTTAATCTTTTTTGGCAAGGAGAAACTCTGCGCGGAAAGGGAATAATTTATGGAGAATATGTACTTTAGGAATGATTGTTGGAGCGAGCTATAACCGAGACTGAGTTGAGAATTCCTGCTTTGAAGCGCAGCGTACAAGAAATAAAAATGGAGTGGAACTTGCCATGACAGAGGAAGCACGTATTCCTGATGAAGAAACGAGAAAAGCGCTTTTTAACTTTCTCAGGACTTACGCATTGATACTAAATATGGTGAGATGGTGCGTTACGTTACCACTAACGCACCCTATGGATAGAGGCTTTGCGTAAGTTTTGTTCCTTACTTCTTTTATGGCGCTCGATTGAAGAACAATCACAAATGACTAAAAATTTGATTTCAATCAATCACAACATTTTCTAGAGATGATTCCAGACATTGTTCCCATTCGATCTTGGGCATCCCATCGAAAGCACTTCTCAAAGACTCTTCCCACCAATTCCGAATTTTAGCTAAGTAAGGATCTCCCAAACGCAGTTGCAACTTGTGACGAATCGCAAGAGAGTCAGTTTCGTACATCACCATACTAATTGGTGGCCCAACAGAAATATTTGACTTCATCGTCGAGTCGATCGAAAGCAGCGCACACTTAGCGCAAGCGTCTAAAGGCGTCTCGAAATTGAGAGTGCGGTCTAAAATTGGCTTGCCGTATTTTGTTTCGCCAATTTGTAAAAAAGGCGTTTCCGGCGTAGCTTGAATAAAATTACCTTGACTGTAAATGAGATAAAGTCCTGGTTCTTCGCCTCTAATTTGCCCGCCCAGAAGAATGCTGCATTTAAAATCAATGTTATCTTTTTGCAGCCATGCTCGATCTTGTTCCTGCATCTGACGAATTTTGCCACCTATATAACGAGCGATTTCGTACATATTTGGCAGGGAATGGATGTTGGCTTCATCTTGCGCCTTGAGATCCTTTCGGATTAAAGTCATAACTGCCTGGGTCATGGACAGGTTTCCCGAAGTACACATGATAATTGCCCGATCTCCAGGATAAGAAAAATCAAATAGTTTTTGATATGTTGAGATGTAATCTACTCCCGCATTAGTGCGAGAGTCAGCAGCCATAACGAGACCGAAGCGGGTAATAATGCCAAGGCAGTATGTCATGAACGTAGCAGTGTGAATGTGATGGGGAGAGGGAAAAGAGAACTAAAAATGTTCTTTTAGGAACATTTCCATAACAACTCCGAAAGGTTTTGGAGTGTCAATCCTGTTCTTTTGTCTCATTCTCCCACTGGTTGCGATCGGCAGGAACTACATCGGGAAGGTTGCGCCCCACAAAGTAAAGCCATGCCAAACCTACCAATCCCAACATAATTCCTACTATACTGACCACTTGAGCGATACGGAGCGGCCCCAACATTAAGCTATCAGTTCGCAGTCCTTCAATCCAAAACCGACCGCTGCCGTAACAGACAAGGTAAACTAGCCCCAGAGTACCCACTTTTAGGCGTGGTGTTCCCTTCAAAGAGCGAAAGAATAAGGTAAGCAATATAGCAAACACCATTAAATTCCATAAGGACTCGTAAAGAAATGTGGGATGAAAGAATTCCACATTTTTATATCCGGGGAAACGGCTCTCAGGCGGAATATACAGTTTCCAAGGTAAATTAGTAGGAGCGCCGTAAGCTTCCGAATTGAAAAAATTTCCCCAACGTCCGATCGCCTGACCGAGAATGAGAGAAGGAGCGACCAAATCGGCTAATTGCCAGAAGGAAACTCTTTGAACTCGCGCAAAGATTGTCGCCGCCAGAATACCGCCCAGAATAGCACCGTGAATGGCAATGCCACCTTTCCAAATCGCGATAATCTCAGCCGGGTTCCTAGCATATTCTGGCCATTGAAAAAACACGTAGTACAGTCGAGCGCAGGGAATTGCTGCAACCACAAGCCAGATTGCCAGTTCACCCGGTAAATCTGGGTTGATGTTGCGACGCTGCGCTAAATATCCGGAAAGCCACACCCCAATTAAAACTGCTGAGGCAATCAACAGACCGTACCAGCGAATCGTGAGTGGCCCCAACTGAATGAAAATCGGCCCTGGAGAAGCGAATTGAAAGGCTAAGGACTGGATAGGAATACCGAAAACCATGCAAATTCCTTTGATAATGGAACAATTAAAGCCATAAAAGACTTCAGCACCCTGAACGAAGATGCAGGATTGTATTCTATAGCGCAATGGCAGCACCGAACATGGGATGCGATATTTTAGTTGAAAATTTCTGCCACATTAAGCACATATGAGCGAATGACGATGAAAGAATCAAAAATAATTTTTGTTTAACAAAAAAATACACAGTATGCCTTGTACTGGGAAATAATTATTACTAGAGAGTAGGTATTTTTAGAGCCATCGCGTATTAGGCGTCAAATTTCGGTTTCTGACGATACACTCTCAATTTGTCCTACAAATCGAAAAACGCGCTAGTGGCTGCTACTTCTGCAATTAATTCTGGTGTGCCTTCGACAAAATCACCGTCGCCGATCGAGATGACTGCCTAGACTGGAATCTATTGATAGCAGGACATCTGGCTGTGTTTCGTTATCTAAATGGTAATATAGATGATTCCACCTTATTGCAACTGCTCTCTACCCTCCTATGGCAGAAACACTATTCTTCAATGCACTGCGAGAAGCCATCGATGAAGAAATGGCACGCGACCCCTCCGTATTTGTGCTGGGAGAAGACGTAGGTCACTACGGCGGTTCCTACAAAGTGACGAAAGACTTGTACAAAAAATATGGAGAACTGCGTCTTTTAGACACCCCGATCGCCGAAAATAGTTTTACCGGGATGGCAGTAGGTGCGGCAATGACCGGACTGCGCCCGATCGTCGAAGGCATGAATATGGGGTTTTTGCTGCTTGCCTTCAACCAAATCTCCAACAACGCCGGGATGCTGCGCTACACTTCCGGCGGTAACTTCAAAATTCCGATGGTAATTAGAGGACCGGGTGGTGTAGGCAGACAATTGGGTGCGGAACACTCCCAGCGACTCGAAGCGTACTTCCAAGCAGTTCCGGGTTTGAAAATTGTGGCTTGCTCTACGCCTTACAATGCGAAAGGACTGCTCAAATCTGCGATCCGCGATGATAACCCGGTGTTATTTTTTGAACACGTTCTGCTCTACAACTTAAAAGAAAACTTGCCAGAGAAAGAGTACCTGCTACCTTTGGATAAAGCTGAGGTAGTGCGACCCGGGAAAGATGTGACAATTATTACTTACTCGCGGATGCGGTATCGTGTGATGGAGGCAGTCAAGACATTGGAAAAACAAGGTTTCGACCCAGAAGTGATTGACCTGATTTCCCTCAAACCGCTAGACTTCGAGACGATCGGCGCTTCGATTCGCAAAACTCACCGCGTTATTGTGGTGGAAGAGTGCATGAAAACTGGCGGTATTGGCGCAGAAGTGATTGCCTCAATCAACGATCGCTTGTTTGACGAGCTGGATGCACCAGTACTGCGCCTATCTTCCCAGGATATCCCCACACCTTACAACGGTAAGCTGGAAAGCTTGACGATCGTGGAACCAAAGCAAATTGTGGAAGCAGTGCAAAAGATGGTCGCTTTACGAGTGTAACCATCCACCCACAACCGGGTTTAGTTGGGCGATGTGGCAAAAAAGCGCGATCGAATCCCAGCGAACAACCCGGTTTCTCAACGCTCTAAGCCGATAAACCTGCCCGAAAAGGATTATCATAGCATTTGTCCCCAAGCCTTACTCCCTTCCCCCTCAAAGAATATGTATTGCATTAGGGGGAGTGGGAGAACGAGATAGCGGGAAGAAATTCTTAATTTTGACTTTTGACTTTTGACTTTTGACTTTTAACTTTTGACTTTTGACTTTTAACTTTTGACTTTCTACTCTCTTTTGTATGCAAAAACAGCGTTCCTTATTAGCTCTGATCCTAGTCCTGGTAATCGCTGCCATCATAGTAATCGTTAAAATACCGATCCGATTGGGATTGGATCTTCTCGGTGGCGCACAGCTGACAATTCAGGTAAAACCGACACAGGATGTCAAACAAATTACTCCAGATGTTTTGGAAGCAGTTCAAAGAGTGATCGAAAACCGCATTAACGGTTTGGGCGTTTCCGAATCTTTGGTACAAACTGTAGGGCAAGATCAGATTGTAGTGCAGTTGCCGGGAGTAAGCGATCCGCAACAGGCGGAAAGAGTGCTGGGTGGCACAGCTCAATTAGATTTTCGCAAACAAAAGCCCGGTACGGAAGCGCAGCTATTTGCCGAACAACAGATAGCGCGGGAATTGAAAGCACAGCGAGAACAGTTGAGAAAGGCTGGGGATAAAACCAAGCTGGCAGAAATTCAGACGAAAATTAACAGCAGCAACGAAGCGATCGCATCTTTGTACGAACGCACCAACCCCCCACTCACCGGCAAAAACCTCAAAGATGCCTTCGCCACCACCGATCAAGCTGCCGTTAATTGGAGTGTAGCGCTGCGTTTTGACGGTCAGGGCGGCGATTTGTTTGCGGAACTGACTAAAAACATCGCCGGTACCGGACGCACTTTGGGCATTTTCCTAGACAACGAATTGATCAGCGCTGCTACCGTGGACGTTAAGTACGCCCAAGCGGGTATTACAGGCGGAAGTGCTGAAATTAGCGGACGCTTTACCGTACAAGAAGCCCAAGATTTGGCGATCCAGCTTAAAGGCGGTGCGTTACCTGTGCCGGTAGAAATAGTGGAGAACCGCACGGTGGGTGCCACGCTAGGTAAAGATAGCATCCAAAGCAGTATCTATGCAGGTATGGCTGGTCTGTTTTTGGTCTTAATCTTTATGGTGTTTTACTATCGACTGCCTGGGTTAATTGCTGACCTAGCTTTGATAGTGTATAGTTTGCTAACTCTAGCTAGCTTCGCTTTGGTAAATGTTACCCTCACTTTGCCTGGAATTGCCGGTTTTATTCTCAGTATCGGGATGGCAGTTGATGCCAACGTGCTGATTTTTGAGCGGACGCGAGAAGAATTGCGTGCGGGTAAGAGTTTGTATCGCGCCGTTGAGTCGGGGTTTTACCGCGCTTTTTCTAGTATTTTGGATAGTAACGTGACAACGTGGATTGCCTGTGGCGCTTTGTTTTGGTTGGGCAGCGGTTTGGTGAAGGGTTTTGCGCTGACTCTGGCGTTGGGTGTGGCGGTGAGTATGTTTACAGCGATTACCTGTAGCCGCACACTATTAATGTTTGCCATCTCTATTCCCGAATTACGCAAACCGGAATATTATGCCCCCAAAAAAGTTGAGGTATCCCCATGAAATTACAGGTAAACAAGCAGCGATCGCGCTGGTGGATCATCTCTGCCGCTATCCTCATCAGCGGTTTAATTGCTATGCTGGTTTCTTGGGCGCAAATTGGCTCACCTCTGCGTCCGGGTTTGGATTTTATTGGTGGGACGCGACTGCAATATGAATTGGATTGTCAAATACCGAATAATTGCAGCAAACCGATCGACGTAGGCACAGTTAGGCAAATAGTAGATGCTCAAGGTCTAACTAATAGCAGCATCCAAGTGGTAGGTCAGTACGGTCTTTCTGTGCGGACAAAAGAAAGAGATTTGAAAGTCGAGCAACGCACGCAGCTAGAAAAGGATCTCAGCGAAAAAATTGGCACTTTCGATCCTAATAAAACTCAAATCGATACGGTTGGGCCTACAGTCGGACGGCAGCTCCTCAGTACGGGTTTGTTAGCTTTAATGATTTCGTTTTTCGGTATTATCGTTTACATGACCGTCCGATTTGAGTTGGACTACGCCATTTTTGCGATCGTCGCTCTGTTTCACGATGTTTGGCTGACGGCGGGCTTTTTCGCTATCTTCGGTGTAGTCCTGGGGGTGGAAGTCGATAGTTTATTTATAGTCGCTTTGCTGACGATTATCGGTTTTTCAGTTAACGATACTGTGGTTATTTACGACAGAATTCGGGAAATTATCAGCAAAGATGGCAATCGTGCGATCGCTGATATTGTAGATGATGCGGTCAATCAAACGTTGGCGCGATCGATCAACACTACATTAACTGTATTGCTAACATTGCTTTCCATCTTCCTATTTGGCGGAGAAACCCTGAAATACTTTGCTCTTGCCTTAATTATCGGCTTTAGCACAGGTGCTTACTCCAGTATCTTCATTGCCAGTTCTCTGTTAGCTTGGTGGAGAGAACGCACCGGTCGCGGTATCCCCGCTCCCGCAGAAGGGTTAAGTCAGGTTGATGCTACCAGTTCCAATGATGCCAGCAGTGTTTGAACGTTAAGATCTGGTGCAGGATATCTAAAACCTTCCCACACTTTGCGGGTAAAATCCCTATGGATAGACCGGAACACAAATCCGAACTAACAGATGAAATAGGAACCGCCAGCCTTGACCCAAAGTTCCAAAAGCAAGTGCAGCGATTGCACAATCTCACCGTCTGGGGTAGGTGGTCGATCGTTGCTTTGCTTTGGTTAACTGTAGCTCCCTTGAGCTTGTGGAAACTGCGATATGAAATTACTTTATTGCAGCAGCATTTCACCTGGACAGCCGTTAAATACGGTATTGCTTACAATCACTTACCAGCAATGGGATTGGCTTTATGTGTCGGGATGACTGCTGCTGTTCTCATCTGGCAAAGTCGTAATATTTTAGTGGGAATGCCACAGGAGGAACAGCGACGTCTGGAAAAACAAGTCAATCGAATTCGTCAACAAGGTTCGACTCATCCTCTGTGGAAGTGGGTGGTGGGGAATGGGTAGCTATCAGTCAATTTTGGATTTTAGATTTTGGATTTTGGATTGGCTGGGCAATAATAGGACGGGGGTTGAAATTCGGCCAAATTTTTTGATGATTCGCCTTGAAATGAGAGGCTTGAAACTCCTTTTTTTCAGTCAGTAGTACAGAACAACTAACAACTAACAACTGACTAATGACTAATCGCCAATCTATTAGAAAAGGATACGAAGAATACAGCGTTAAAGGTTTTTACGAGCAATTTGGCGATGAATACAGGAATCCTCACGAAGTTGCCATTCAACAAGTTCTACAAATAGCTGTCGAAAAATGGCAGTTGAATTTGCACAAAGTTTTGGATTTAGCTTGCGGTAGCGGCGAAGTTACTTTAGCGCTGAAAAGTTTGGGAGCTACGTATGTTGATGGTATCGATCCATATACGTACAATGCCTACTTGCAACGAACGGGAAAGCAAGCAGAAAAATATACGTTTGAAGAGATTGCATCCGGAATTCTTTGTGATAGGCATTATACCATTATAATTTGCAGTTTTGCTTTGCATTTGGTGGAAGAATCGCGCCTGCCTTTATTAGTTTACCAGTTGAGTTTAATTGCCAACTCAATGGTAATTATTACACCCCACAAGCGTCCTCAGCTAAAGCCTGAATGGGGATGGATTTGCTTGGACGAGATTGTGTTCGATCGCGTGCGATCGCGTTTTTATAAAATTAAAAATTTCTCTCCCTAATTACTTATAATTAAACGTAGGGTGGGCAATGCCCACCTAATTAGGTAATCTGAAAAAATTGGCGAAAGTCTTCATCTTTTTGGCTCAGTTGCGCCCATTCTACACCTAAATCTCTGAATTTTTGCACTAAGCGATCGCAAGCCGGTCTTTCTGTGGCATAATGTCCGGCATCGATTAAGATAATACCGCGATCGCGTGCTTCTTGGAATTGGTGAAACTTACAATCAGAAGTCAGGTAAGCTTTAGCTCCCGTCTTCACAACAGCCGAAATAAAACTTGCTCCAGACCCCCCTAAAACCGCCACTTTGTCAATAGTTATATCTAAATTACTTTCAGGTGAAAATATCAGATTCGGAGGAGAAAGTCGAGTTTGAATTTCAGTCAGCAAATCCTTCAAAGTCAGGGATGGTTCCAGATAGCCAACGCGACCGTATCCCAATCCATCTTGACTGGGAGTTATCGGCGTAACTTGCTTTAACTGCAAAATTTGCGCTAACATATCCGCCGTACCATCATTAACTCGATCGAAATTAGTGTGAGCGGTGTAAACCCCAATTTTGTGGGTATAGGCAAGTCTAACCATTTCCGCAATAGGATTCCCACTTTGCAGCGATTTCAGCGGACTAAAAATGAGTGGATGATGAGCAAATATCAAATTTACTGGAATGCCATTATCGCGCAGAGAAATAGCTTCCTGCATCACCGTCAAAGTGGGAGTCAAACAAACTAATACCCGTGCTGGTTCATCCAAAATTACCGGCTCAATTTGCCAACCGCAATTATCCCAACTTTCTTGCCATGATGGGGGAGCCCAATTTTCAAACCACGTAATTAAATCGATAATTTTCATATTTTAAATGCTAATTTTTTGCGAACCGGAAGGACATTCAATTAAACTATTTTCACCTTGAGGAGGTTTTGGTGCTGCTGGAGGTGTGCTGGTGGAGAGATTGCTTTCGCAGATAACTGTAACGGTAGTGACATCGTTGCCCTTTTTAATCGCGAACACAGTACCAGTGTAGCTTTTTAAACCGGATCTTTTCGCTTGTGCAGTTATAATTACGCTTTTGCTTTTATCCGGCTGAGGCACTATTTTATAGCTATAATTGACAGTTTCCGGTCTAATTCCCACTTGTAATTCTTGAAGAGAATTGCTAAAAGTAGGTTTTTCGATTCTAAAAGCTTGCTGGGATCTGAGAATAGCGGCAACATATTGTTTGGCTTCCGCTTGCCTTGCTTTGTTGGCTTGGTTGAGGAAACTAGGCAAAGCTATGGCGGCAATAATGCCTAGTACAATAAAACCCAAACAGCCACAACCTAAACTCGCCATAATCCAAATAAAAATATTTGACGATCGATTTGGTTGTGGAGTTTGTACGAAATCGTTAGAATTGGATGGCTGTGTCATGAAAGCAACCTCAAATATCTCTTAGAAAGAGAGCCGAGAGTGGGGGAGAAAGGGATAAGGGGAAAGGAAGCCAAGACTCTCCAATTCAATTTAACGCTAATTGTTGCTGAGAAGATACCTCTGTCTTAGACTGGAAGGAAGTCGGCTGCGTTGAGCGTGCAAAAACGGGTATTTCAATTACAAATTCCGCACCCTTCCCAGGCTGGGATATACAATTCAATTGACCGCGATGTTTTTCCACAACAATTTGGTAGCAAATCGACAAACCAAGACCTATACCCTGACCTACGGATTTGGTGGTAAAAAATGGGTCGTATAACCGTCGGCGCACTTCTTCTGTCATGCCGGGGCCATTATCGGCAACACTTATTCTCACCCGCTGACCGACAACCTCTGTGCGAATGATAATGGTAGGGTGGGAAGGTGAGAGAGTGTCAACCTTGCTACGTTCTAACTCTTCCAAAGCATCAATTGCATTGGCGAACAGATTCATAAATACTTGATTCAACAGTCCGGGATAGCATTCCACCAGAGGCAAATCGCCGTAAGCTTGAATCACCTGGATAGGCGGGCAACCTTCTGTTGCTTTTAGGCGGTTTTGCAGTAAGCTGAGAGTGCTGTCAATCCCTTCGTGAATATTGACAAATTTCATCTCGGCTTCGTCGTGTCGCGCAAAATTCCGCAAGGATAAAACAATTTCGTGAATGCGCTTAGCTCCCCGCTTCATTGAGGATAACAATTTAGTGATATCGGCTACGAGGAAATCTAAATCGATCGCTGACTCTGCTTCCACAATTTCTGGCGTACTTTGAGGGAAGTTTTGTTGGTAAAGCCGTAACAAGTGGAGCAAGTCTTGCACGTAGCGATTCGCATAATCTAGATTGCAGTAAATAAAACTGACTGGATTGTTAATTTCGTGGGCGATACCGGCGACCAATTGCCCCAAGCTAGACATTTTTTCTTTTTGAATTAGTTGCGCTTGGGTGCTGTGCAGTTCGTGCAAAGCTTCCTCCAGCTGCTTGGCTTGCTCTTTCAAGTGTGCTTTTGATTGGCGCAATGCCACTTCAGTACGCTTGCGAACGTCGATTTCCTGTCTCAAAAGGGCATTAGCTTGAGTTAGCTCAGCCGTTCGTTCTTCCACTCGTTTTTCTAATTCGTCGTTCGCCTGTTGGAGCGCCTCTTGCGCTAGCTTGCGTTCGGTGATGTCTCGCGTCACCTTGGCAAAACCCCGCAGCTGTCCATCTTTCCCTCGCAAAGCTGTGACGACGGCATTAGCCAAAAATCGCGACCCGTCCTTACGCACGCGCCAACCTTCGTCTTCATACCTGCCTTCCGCTTGAGCCACTCTTAATTCTTGTTCGGGTTTGCCTTGTTTTATATCTTCGCTGAGATAAAAGCAAGAGAAATGCTTGCCGATGATTTCCTCTGCCCGATATCTTTTCAACCGTTCGGCTCCAGGGTTCCAGCTGATGACGTGCCCTTGGGGGTCTAACATATATATGGCATAGTCTTTGACGCTTTCAACTAACAAGCGGTAACGTTCTTCGGTTTCCTGCAAAGCTTGTTTTTCCTGTTTGCTCGCAGTGATATCCCTAGCGACAAGGTAAATTAATTGTTCCTCCTGAGATAGGGTGGCGTTCCACAACAGCCATTTGTAGGAGCCGTCTTTGCACCGACAGCGATTTTCAAAGGAAACAGTCTCTGTTATATTTTCGAGCTTCTCAAATTGTGCCAGGGTAAATTCCCGGTCTTGGGGATGAACAAATTCCAGCAACGGTAGGGAAAGAAATTCTTTGGTTGTAAAGCCGAGCGTTTTTTCGGACATTGGGTTCAGTTGTTTGATGTAGCCGTCTAAACCCACGACGAAAAGCATATCTAGGGAGAGAGCGAAAAACTTGTCAGAGGCGCACCGTAAGTTCTGCTCTGCTTTGAGCGATCGGTTTTCCACGATCGCGCTTTCTTTACCTTCCGTTGCCATTGTTGTATCCACCTGGTTTGGTTGTATCCACTCTTCGTATGCTTATGTTTTTATAAATCCAGAGAAAAACCAAAGTTTTTAAACAGGATTTAATTTTTTCAACGATCGATTGACAGGAGAGGATAAGCTCCCCTGCACCCTTACCCGCTGCACCCCCGATTAAATGCGTCAGCTGTATTAAGAAATTCTGTATTTTTACAGCTAGTTTAAACTTTAATATTTATTTTCTTATTTAGCAATATTTATTAATAAAAATTATAATCGTGATGTTTTAGGTTTAGGGTGCGATCGCCATAGCCCTTTTTCAAGCCGAGAGATACTTACGTATTATTACTGAGCCTAAAACCAAAATTACTTATTTATACGGATAAGATGAGCCACCAAAATGCCTGTAACCCCTACTCTGCTTGGGGCAACCCAGGCCCTTGCAAGTTTTGTCAACAAATTCGCGAGAGTCCCCAGCCTCAACGCAGTAGGGTGGGGAGGGGGCCATTAGTTTGGAGGATTTAACCGGAATCAGGGAACGCACCAACCAAAAGCCAAGAAGCAAAGATGATAAGCGTCTTGGCAATAGTTGGGCGTTCTATCAGTTACGGCAATTCCTAACTTATAAGGCGATAAAAGAAGGCGTGAAAATTGTATTTGTTGACCCCAGATACACTAGCCAGATGTGCCATAACTGCTTTCGCATTCACCCAATTCAGGGTAAATCTTATCGAGACGGAAAGCGGTTTAAATGTGGACATTGCAGATGGTCTGGGGATGCAGATTATAACGGAAGTTGCAACATCGCAATTCTTGGTAAGGTGACTATAAACTCGCCTGGTGGCACGGGTCTTTCTTGTTCTTTGAACAGGGATGATTCAGGGCTTCTGAAAACCCACTGCTCAACGCAGTCACAGTGGGTAGTTTATAAATTGCTATTCCTGATGATGATGTGAGATTTAGAGTCAAACAAGATAGTATTTTGTTGCTGTAACCTACTAAGCAGGCGGGTAATCGTCACGCGGGTGGTGCAGCAAGCATTTGCAAAGTCTTCGTGAGTGAGGCGAACTCTCAGACGAGTTCCTTCGGTGACTGGTTCGCCAAATTCCTGTTTCAACAGCAGCAGAAAATAGTACAAGCGGTCTTTGACTCGTCTCTGTCCGGAAATGGCTAAAAGAGATTCTGTCTGCTGCAGCCGATGGTTAATTTTAGATAAAAGTGTCTGAGCGAGTTTTGGGGAGGTGGCTATTTCTGTCAAGGAAACAGACACTAATCGAACTTCCTTCGATAAGGCTGTGGCTTGGTAAGCGTGCAGGGAGGTTAAGCTGGAACCAAAAGGCATTTCTTCGCCTGCCAATCCTACTAATACTTCTTGGCCGGTTTCGCTCAAGGTAGTCAGTTTCACCAAGCCGTGACATACTAGCCAAATAGTTTGGGAATTGAGGGGAATAACTTCACCTTTAGCATAAACTTGAGCGGGACGATCGCAGCTCGGATGCAGATCGAAAAGATCGATCGCCTGTAGACTCCGCTTCTGTGCTGAGATATCTCGCAGCATCCAACGCAGGGCGATCGGTCTGCCTTCCGCATCCAAGACGGGAGCTATTTTCACAGACGCATCAAACTGCTCACCCCCACGAGCTTGCATTCGCACTTCCAATTCTTGCACCCGGTCTTTTTGCTGAATTCGGTTTAATTCCGAACGAAAAACCCAACGTTCTGACTCAGTGATAAAAACTATCAGGGGTTTGCCAATCAAGAACTTTTGTGTCAGGTTCAGCATTGAGCAGGCGGCGCGGTTGGCTTCTCGGATTTTCCCTTGTGCATCAGTCACTATGTAAGCATCCGGAGCGAACTCAAACAGATCCATGTAGCGCTGGCGTTCTATTTCTACCTGGGATCTGACTTCCATCAACTCTTCATTTTGCTGGTACAGTTCCTCTGCTGCTATTTGTAGTGCTTCCGAGGCCGTACCCAGTTCTTTAAAAGCTTTTGGCAGCAAGTCCGGTTGCGGGGCAGGGGTGGCGTTAGCTCCTTCGTAGAGCTGGTATAAGCGACCGTGAATTGCTTCTATCTGCTTGGCAAATAAATCTACGTTCATATGCAAGTTTTTAAACTCTCCCTGATAAACAAAAGGTACAGGGATTTTTTATTTTTACATACTAACTAAAGAAAGATATTTTGATTATTTTTGATTACCCAGTCATTATTCTTTGGTCGTCAGGTATTTATTTTTCGGTGTATACCTCTGTAGGGGGTAGGCGGAAACCTAATAAACGATGCTCTTTTCTGCCTTTTTTCTTTATCGTGGCATTCAACCAACTCTATGACCGAGCGCGAATAAATGATTGCGTTTATATGTATATTTTTATTTTATAGCATATTTTTATAAATTCAAATATTAAAAAAATCTATACTATTAAAGCACATCAATTAAATTTGCCATAATTAAATTTAAGCCAAAATTTATTTTATCTATCTTTAGATAGATGTTAATCCTACCCAAAAAATATATCGTTTACATTTTGTAGATAAAAATTATTTGGGAGATTACGCAACTCTTCTCAAGAAAAGCGAGTTGCTGTTAGAATTAACTTGGCTTGTTGCACTATATGGTGCGGATCGACCTAGAATATAGGTTGACAACTCAATTAGTTCAATAATGGCTATATGAATAACTAAGAATATCGAAGGATAAAAAAGTTAAATTCTTCCTTTGCTTATTTTTTCCCGCTCGTCTAGTGCTTCTTTCTACAGGCAGAGGATTAGGCAAACTCAGCAGGTTTAGTCTGTAGAAGTATAGTTAGTTAAAAAAGCTAGTAACGCGAGGACAAATACTATGACGGAGAAAAGCAAGCGCGGATTTGCTTCTATGGACAAAGACAAGCAACGCGAAATCGCCAGTAAGGGAGGACAAGCCGCACATCAAAAGGGAACCGCTCACGAGTTTACACCCGAAGAAGCTAGAGAAGCCGGTCGCAAAGGCGGTCAAGCGGTCAGTAAAGATCGCGAACATATGGCTGAAATTGGTCGCGAAGGCGGAAAACACAGCCACAAAAATCAAAAAGACAAGACCGATTCGGAGTGATGCGGTATCAAATGCGATCTTATCTGAGGGGCGGTGAGGCGAAGACGAATACCTTGCAGCAATAGGACTGTAAATTATAACGAAAAATTTGCTAAGTTCAAACCTTGATAGCTTGAGCAGCAGCGATCGAATAAGATGATTAGTGCAGCGCGACAAGAATTTCCCTTCGGTGCCTATGGCAGGGTACATCTATGCAGGAGGCAAGAGGAAGAAGAATTAAACTGGGGGGTTACTTGTATCATACTGCATTAGTCATGCCCTGCCAGAAAAGACAGCCCCGATGTGAAAGACGGGGTTGTTTTTTTTAGGCGATCGCTGTATTAGCAAACACAGACTAACTTAACATCGGGACTATACTTACGAAAGAAGTGGGGGGTAAACAATAAAGATTATTTTATTTAGTAAGGACAGCAATCGGACTAAAGATGATTTACCTGGTAGTTTCTCCGCCAAAAAGAGCGCTCAGCCCTGAAAAACAATTTTATTGTTTATTTATGGCAGAGGAAATTACCAGGTTTTTTCCACTTATCCAATTTGAGGCAAAAGACAAAATATCAAGACCGCTGGACGTTGTGATATTTATCGATAAATAATTAACAGAGGAGTAATAGAAATGACTGAATCGCTCGATAAAAATAACTTTTTATATCCACAAAATTCCTATCGTGGCCAGTTAACTCCAGAGCATTTACTTTATAATGCCAATTTGCAAGAATTAGCTCAAAAAGTTTCTTATATCTCTGCATTAGAAACAGGCGGTAAAATTTCTGCCACACAGGCATACGAACAAATTAAACACCTGTGGAAAGAATTTAAATATACTACGCACAACTTGGGGATTGTTCATAAAGATTAATTGAGAATTATAGTGGGAGAGTCAAAAGTCAAAAGTCAAAAGTCAAAAGTCAAAATTCCTCCCTTTCCTCCTCTCCCTCTCCCTGTTCCCTCTTGTCTCTTCCTCTAGTCCCTAACCCCTAACCCCTAACCCCTAACCCCTAACCCCGACGCCCTCACTTCTACTGACGAATCGGGATTTCGATCGCAAACTCTGTGCCTTGTCCGAGTACAGAACTACATTCTAATTTGCCATTGTGTTTTTCCTCAATAATCTGACTGCTGATCGATAAACCGAGACCCGTACCTTTACCGACGGGTTTGGTGGTAAAGAAAGGTTCAAACATCTGCTTGCGGGTATCTTGGGTCATACCAGGGCCATTATCGGCAATACATATTCTGACGCGATCGCCTACAACTTGGGTGCTAATCCAAATTGTCGGTATTGGGAATAGATTATTTTCCCCAGTCCCCATTTCCAGAGCATCAATTGCATTGCTAAGCAGATTCATAAATACCTGGTTAATTTGTCCGGGATAGCACTCTACCAAAGGCAATTCGCCGTATTCTTTAATCACCTGAATTTCTGGATGTCCTCCCTTTGCTTTGAGGCGATGTTGCAAGATGAGCAGAGTGCTATCAATTCCCTGGTGAATATCGGCGGGCTTCATTTGCTTTTCATCCAGGCGCGAGAAATTTCGCAGCGACAAAACTATTTCGCAAATGCGTTCTGCTCCCTGCTGCATAGCACACAATATTTTGGGCAAATCTTCCATCAAAAATTCTAAGTCGATCGCGTCAGTCTCAGCTTGGATCTCCTCGTGAGGTTGGGGATAGTGCTTAGCGTAGAGCTTGAGGAGATTGAGCAAATCTTCTATATATCGATGGGTGTGAGGAAGATTGCTGTAAATGCAGTTAACCGGGTTGTTAATTTCGTGAGCAACACCAGCAAGCAACTGTCCCAAACTGGACATTTTTTCAGTTTGAATCAATTGAGCTTGTGTTTTTTGAAGTTCCTGTAAAGCTGCTTGCAGTTCAGCTGCTTGTTGGCGCGATCGCGCTTCCGATTGGCGCAAAGCTTCCTCTGCCTGTTTGCGCTCGGTGATATCTTCCGCAGTACCTTCGTAATAAAGTAAATTGCCCTTTTCGTCTCGAACTGTGCGAGCGTTTTCGGAAATCCAGATAATGCTACCGTCTTTGCGATAAACCTGTGACTCGAATCTGGATATAAAGTCGTATTTTTCAATCTTAGCAACAAACTCAGCCCGCCGATAGGGATCTACATAAAGTTGTCGTCCGATATCGGTGTAACTCTGTATTAGTTCCTCCGGCGAGTCGTAACCGTAAATATGTGCCAGTGCTGGGTTAACGCTGAGGTAACGCCCATCCAGCGTTGTTTGAAAGATGCCATCCACAGCATTTTCAAAAATACTGCGATATTTAACTTCAGCTTGCCGAAGTGCTTCTGTTACAGAGTCGTGAATTTTCGACTGAGCCAAGAGTAACTGATGTACGTCTAACATTTTGTATATTCCCCGTTCGTCTTGTACAACGATCGGTTCGTAGAGCAACTCAGGCGATCGCTGTAAAGACTGCCGAGATGCTACCACAATCGACGTATTGATATTAAGGATTAAAATTTCAGTCTGAACAAAACCGTAGAGTGCAAAAATAGGTCTTTTTGAAAATAACTCGCAAGCATATGGACGGCTCATATACTCGAAAAACCGCCGCCGCGAAATCATCCCACAAAACTTACCTTGTTCGGAGAGGATGATACCGGGAAGCAAAGGGTTAGCCTTAAAAAGCTTAACCGCTTCTTCTGCCGGACAATTAGATTCAATGCTTTCTTCATAAAAATTTAGTTCTGCCAGTTTAGCATTCAAACTGGTTTTCTGTTCGCGATCTTCCTGCTTATAAAAAGCTTGGCTAACAGAGATATTGGTTTCACGCCGTCTTGCGTCTACCCGCTGTTGGTGAGGAATTGTTTTTACCAATTTAGGGTAGGTTGGTGTCAGATTTATCGTGTATTCATTTAAACTTTCTTGCACTTTTTTAGATTGGTATAACCAATTGTCCGCCTGTTCAAAACTGGTGTTGTGCAGCAGTTGCATAGCACATCCGAGAAACTACTGAATTATTACACCTAGTATGGAATTTTTTCAGGATAAGTTGAGTGACCGCAATCTCTTGTATCTTGTGATGAGATTTACAGTTAATTAGTGATGTACGTCAGTATTCCCCGTGATTACCGTTAGTGACTGATGTGACGTAAGTCACAGAGTACTTAACCCCTCTACGCTCTCGCCAAGGGAAGCCACAGCACCAAACTCAGGAGCGTCACAAAAAGAACGGGTAAGGTGAGAATTATGCTGATACTCACATACTCTCCCCAGCTGATGCGTAACCCCTTGCGATCGAGAACGTGCAACCACAGCAGGGTAGATAGACTACCGGTGGGGGTTATCTTTGCGCCAACATCGCAGCCGATCGCATTCGCGTAGACCATAGCTTGTCGAATATGAGGATCGAGATCGGCAGCATCTTGAATAGCGATCGCGTTAATCAAAACTGTAGGCAGATTATTCATCACACCAGACAATAAAGTTGCGATAAAGCCAGTACCGATCGCGGCTACAGAGAAACCCCAATCCGACAATCGCTCCAAACTGTGGCTGAGAATCGCCGTTAAACCCGCATTTCGCAGTCCCGTCACCACCAGATACATCCCCAAACTGAACACCACCACCTGCCAAGGTGCTTCGCGCAAAATCTTGCGAATGGGAATTACCGCTTTGCTTTTCGGTTGCCACCAGCGTCCCGCTAAAACCAGCAGTCCCAAAGCACCCAAACCGGCAATTAAACAAACTGGCAGCCCCAGAGGTTCTGCAAGGAAATAACCGCACAAAAGCAACCCCAACACGCCAAAACTGCAACGAAACACGAGGCGATCGCGGATTACGCTGGCCGGCGATGCCAATTCTGCAACAGAGTAGCGCGACGGGATAGAGCGATGAAAGTATAACCAGAGAACCCCCAAACTCGCAGCAGTAGCGACAAAATTCACCGGCACCATCACCAAGGCGTACTCGCCAAAGGAAATATGGAAATAGTCAGCGCAGATAATGTTGACCAAATTGCTCACCGTGAGCGGCAGACTGGTGGCGTCAGCGATAAAACCGGTCGCCATCACGAAGGCAAGGGTAGCTTGGAAACCAAAACCCAGCACTAACAGCATTTCCATCACAATCGGGTTGAGAATTAGAGCAGTACCATCATTGGTAAACAAAGCCGTCACCACCGCTCCCAGCAGAATCACCAACGGGTACAGTAACTTACCTCTACCCTTACCCCACTGAGCCACATGAAGTGCCAACCAACGAAAAAAACCAGCTTCATCCAAAATTAGGGAAATCACGATTAAAGCTACTAGGGTGAAGGTGGCGTTCCAAACAATTTGCCAAACTTCTGGAATATCTTTCCAGCTAACCACACCTGTAGCGAGAGCCAAAATAGCTCCTCCCACGGCGCTAAAGCCGATACCCAATCCTCGCGGCTGCCAGATGACAAGGGTGAGAGTGAAAATGAAGATTGCGATCGCCTTCGGTGCGACACTGATATCTATCGGTATTGTCATCAAAAGCATATTTTTACAAGTCAGTTACGTACTGCCAGCCTAGTTTAAGGGAACGTTAATTCAGATATATATAGCTTCTTCTATCTAAAGGTAGAGAAGAATGTAAACCCAAAGAGTGATATTAACAACCGACAAATTATTTTTAGGGAGGTATACTATTCAACATTATCCCGCTAGGTAAGGAGCCATATTCGGTGCATAAAATAAAATCTACCCAGTACTCCTTAACTGTCATTCAAGCTCAAGTATATCAACTCGTGCATGAAGGTATTGTCAGTCGGGAGCAACGCATTTATACGCTTTGGAAACATATGTCTGCTTGGGAATGGTGTCGAATTGAGCAAGAGTTAGAAAAAAGCAACTTTCTGCTCAGGGATTGTATTGGCGATTTGATTGGCTGGGAAGGATAAAATAAACAAAGTCAAAAGTCACCCGATTTTGGATTTTGGATTGACTCCGCCTTAATTATCAAAAAGGCGTATTGCCTGACTGACTGGTTGCGGGAATAGGTACTGCCAAATTGCGAATCCGCCTATCTTCCGCCGCACTAACATCCGGAATGTTGTAAGGATTGCTGGCAAAATTTTCAGCTAAATAATCTTGTAAAGCTTTTTGTTCCCCAATCCCTGTATCTAAAGAATTAGTTGCCGGAAATTTGGGGAACGGATAGCGATCGCCACCACCTGCCAAAAACTTTAACGTCACGATTCGGAAAGTGCGATTGGGATTGCCGACAAGTTGACCGTTCTGAACAACGGTATCGATAATATTGTCGTTGCGATCTCTAACATTTAAAGAGATAACTCGACTTCCGGCTGGTAAATTTGGATTAAAAGTAAAAGCCATTCCTCCCACCTGCGGGAAACGTCCCGGCGTGCGTCCCGGTGCGGTATCTGCGACGCCGTGTTCGATTACTTGCTGCAACTGTTGTGCGGTTACTGTCAGCAAAGTGAGTTGGTTATGAAACCGCAAACTATTTTCAATATCCAATTGGGAAATTTCACCAGCTTTTTTGCCTACACTGGGATTGGCAACAGGAGGAATTTTTTTACCTGCATTTGGATCGTTACCGCCAGAACCAACAATTGCACCGATCGATTCCCGAATACCGCCGCCATTTTTGAGCGAAATTACCACAGAAGAGTCAATTTTGCGAGCCGCAGATAAGTTCGCATCAGCAGTCAGGTTGCCCAAATTTGTTTCTTCTGTGCGAACCGAGTTTCTTTCACCGTTGAGGTAAACATTAGTCAATCCAAAAGTATTGGCATCTTTGGTATTAATAACTTGTCGCAACGCTTGGGTGACTTGTACCACTTTCGGATCGGGAGGAAAATTCCCAGTTGCAATTACTCCTCGATCGTCAGCAGCGTAAGCGCCGCTAATATTGGGATCTATACTTCCCGGAACTATACGTCCTTGAGGGTCGAATTCGGCAACCAAACGACCAACATATTTATAGTTACTGGTTGTATTGACGATCGCGATCGGTTCGCCGCTAGCGGATGTTCTGAGGATGGGATAAACGCCTTTAGAAGTATCGCCAACGCGCAGGCGATCGGTGCGATCGCATAACAGCGTGTGAGAACCCCCCGCCACAATTATATCCACACCCCGCAAACGCCCAGCTAAATTTACTTCAATATCCAACTGCTGCATATGAGCCAGCAGAATTATTTTGTTAATTCCTTGTGCAATGAGGGCATCAACTGATGCTTGAATAATCGCAGCTAAAGCATCTAAATCCGCCGAATTTGGCGGGAAAACTCCCACATCTCCAGTTGTAGAAATACTACGCAACATGGGCGTTGTCGCACCAACAACACCGAATCTTTCCGCCCCAACTGTAATTACAACACTTTTGGCAATACTATTAGGGATAGTGCTGGCTGCTTGATTATCCTGTACTACCAAATCCCGCAGACTGCTATCCGTAGCAAAATTCAAATTAGCACTGAGATAGGGAAACGACGTACCGGGATATGCTTTATCTTTGACAATTAAAGTTCTTACCTGTCTAGTACCTTGGTCAAATTCGTGGTTTCCGAAAACGCTGGCTTGGAAACCCATAGCATTGAGTATTGTAATATCGCCGCGCCCTATATCTTCCCTACCCAAAAGCGATTTGAGACTGGGGTCGCTGCTAGCAGCCAAAAAGGGGCCGGGAATATAATTGTCCCCTGAAGATAAAGTTAATGTTTGGTTGGGAAATTGCGATCGCAGTGCGTTGAGAACCGACGAAAACCTGGGAGCATCGTCTAAAGCGGGAATTCCCGCTTCAAAATCAGAAGCGTGCAACAACTGTAGCACGAAACTGCCAGGAATCGCACTCACTGCTACCGCCCGATCTTGAGATCGATCGGATTGGATTGCGAAGTAGTGTGGGAAAGCGCTCTCGAAGACTCCAGCTAGTAAATAGGTGCAGGTAAATAAAGTAAAAACGATAACAAGATGTCTAGCCAGCCTAAAACCTCTTCTGGTGAGGGTTTGAAAGCTATATAGTAGTTTGGGGATCTTCACTGCAATTCAAAAGGTAATCAGCCCGTATTGTCGATTAACGCAAGTTACTACTTATTTTTCAGGTTGTAGGGTCGATCGTATCATGTCATTACGCATCTATTGCCTAAAAAAATCGGGTTCTTCCGTACAAAGGTGTGCTAACTTAAGTTAAATTTGTCCTCTAGGCTTTGCTAAGTAAGGTTTTCAGATTATTTATACCTTAGTTTACCTATGACAACTTGCTTCTGAAGGGACAATCGCCTTGAAATCCCAGCTAAGTAAGAGTTAGGACACGAAAAAACTAATCATTTGGTACACTAAGTACGGAAAATCCGACATTTGAAGATAAGTTACACAGGTCAGCACTATGAGGAAAGTAGCAGAGTCTAAGAACCATCCAGAGATCGAGCAAGTCATTCTTTACGAACCTGAACTTGATGAAGGTGTATATGCTTTTCCACGCACATCACTCAATGATGGTTTTGCAATTGGTGATATTTTTTACCAAAATTGGCAGGATGCAGAAGAATCTTGCGAACAAGAATACGGAATTTCTAAGGATGACTGGAAAGTGATTCCCGACCCCCTACCAAACTGTCAACAAGACTGGATTGCACCAGTTCGAGTAATAGGTCGAAATACAGGAACACCGCAATGGGGAAAATTAGAGAAACTGATTGATGGTAAATGGGTGGAGATAGAGCTATTAGATGGAATGTGGGCGGAAAAAAATATTTCACTTTAGGTTACTAAGACCGGGTTAGATTATTTAAGAGGGGGTTAATACCATGACAATTCAGATATCAGTAGATGAAATGGAGCAATTTTTTAAGCGGTTAATTCAAAGAATAAAAGATGACAAAATTGATTTTATAGATGTGGAAACGGACTATTATTGGATTATTAATAGCGATGTGTGGGACAACTTTGACGTAACTCCTGATATATCTGTAGGTTCTCTTATAGATGACTGGAACTCTCTACAAAAAGTTTTAACATCCGAACAAATGGTAACTTACTTAGACTACGACCGTTTTGCTAGCATCCTTAGAGCGCTGTCTGAAACAATTAGCCCATTAAAGAAAAAAAATATTGAAAATAGTAGTCCTTAAATTATTAATTGTCTGTTGATTTAAGCGGATTGAACAAATAGAAGTCGGGGAATTGTCACGAAAGAATGACGACTGACCAAAAAAAGCCTCTCCCTTGTATCGCAGGAGAGGCTTACATCTGAGGTTAGCGGAGAAAATTTGTTGAATTTTACAAGCCTACAGCGATCGCACCGGCAATTGCCGAAGCCACGGCAGAAGTAAGCGCGGTGCCAAATAACCACCAAGAAGCACTTTCAGCCGCTTTGCGGGTTTCTTCGGCTTGTTTGGCGGCTTGGCGCTTCACATCTTCCACCCGTCGCTGCGCTTCTTGCTGAATGCGTTCTGCGCGTTGCAGTACGTTGTTGCGAGCGCCTTCGATTTGGTCGATCAAGCGATTGGCGTCAGCTTCAGAGATATCCTCGCGGGAACTCAAAATCGCTACCAGCGTATCGCGGTTGAACTGACTCAAACGATAGCGCAGAGCGTCAAAACCGGCTTGCGGGTCGTCAAACAACTGACGAACATCGCGTTTAATGCCATCATAGTTGAGTTCGGGCCGATCGAGAGAATTGAGGTAATTGCGGATTTGGGCAAAAACGCTGTCGATCGCATCTTGAATTTGGCGTTGAACGCTCCGCACTTGTTCCACAAACCGATCGCGCACGGCGAGGACTCGATCTACAATTTGAGCGGCTTCCTCTGGAGAAATATCCGGACGCTGAGACAGCAAGGATATCACCGTATCGCGGTCGATGCGAGCGAGGCGATCGCCCAAACTCTCCATCCCTGTACGGGGGTCGTGCAACACCAGAGACAAATCGCGCTTAATACCTTCTGGATTGAGAGCATCTTTACCGGTATTACGCAGGTAATCTTCCAAAGTAGCTTGGAAATCCCGCACAGTGGCTGTAGTCCGTTGCGCGAAGCGGCGAGGCGCTTTCACGATGCTGCGAATCGTATCCTGTACGCGATCGATAATTTGATTGACCTGTTCTTCGCTGAGGTCTTGGCGTTGACTGAGCAACTTCACCAGGGTATCGCGATCGACCTGAGATAGACGTGAGCGTAAAGCCAAACTACCTTCTTTAGGATTATTGAACAGTCTGGCTAAATCGCGAGAGATTCCTTCGGGATTGAGTTCTTCCTTACCGGTGTTCCGCAGGTAATCGCTAATCGCGGTCGTAACGCGATCGTACTGCTCTTTGGTTTTGTCAACCACAACTTGCGGTGCGTGGAAAACGTTATTCCAAGTTGATTGGACGCGATCGATAATTTGATTTACTTGGTCTTCGCTCAAATCTTGGCGCTGACTGAGCAGTTTCACCAAAGTATCGCGATCGAAGCGAGACAGGCGTGCGCGGATCAGGTAAGTTCCCGCCGTGGGATTGTTCAACAAGGTAGCCAGATCCCGCTTAATACCATCGGGATTGAGTTCTTCCTTGCCAGTGTTACGCAAGTACGATTCCAAATTCAACCACAATGCTTCTGCTTCCGCTTTGGCGCGGTCTTGCAGACCTTTGGCTTCCACGATCGCACGATCGCGAGTTTGTTCCAAATCGCCGATAATTCTATCTCTTTCTTCCGGCGTTATTTCTGGACGCTGACCGAGGATTTGCAAGAAAGCGGCGCGGTCAAATTGAGAGTAGCGATCGCGCAACTCTTCATAACTGGCATCGGAGTCTGAGAGAATTGCTTTGAAATCGCGTTTAATCGCATCTGAATTCAAATCTTCGTAACGAGTATCGCGCAGATAATTTTCTACTCGCGTGCGGAGATCCAGAGTTCTTTCTTCCTTCTCCCGATACTGAACGCTAGCGAGAACTTCTTGCCGAACTTCTTCTAAGCGATCGGCAATTTGATTGAGTTCATCTTGGGTAAACAAACCCCGCGACTGAAGCAAATCTACAAAATCCGATCGCTTGATTTGTTCCAGTTGACGGCGAACAGTTGCCGGATCGGCATCGGGGTCGTAAATTACCTGTCTGAATTCGTGCTTAATAGTTTCCCGGTTAAAGTGCCAGGGATAAGAATTGAGCAGGTAGTTTTCTACATCCAATCTAATCGTATTGGGAGTGCCGGGTAAAGCTGGGATATTCTCTTTCACCTGAGAACTTAGCTTATCTGCTCCAGATGTTAGTTGCTCTCGCAAACCTTGCAGTCGATTTAAGATAGTTTGAATATCCAAATCGGAAAGATCGCTTCTGCCGAGAAGTACTCCGGTAATTGCGGTCATCGCCATTTGCCGCGCTTGTCCCATCAAACCGGGAGTTTTCTCTGTTTGTTCTTGAGTTGCTTGGCGCGAGGAGCGCATTTCTGCGATCAATTGGTCGAGTTTGGAGTTGAGTTCTGGCGATCGCAACTCTTTAGCTTGTGCTGATTTGAGATAATCGAGCAATTCGCCCATCACATCTCGTCCTTGGGTGTGATTGACTGCTTGATTCCAAGTGTCTTGTAGGGCGTCTGCGATTCGATTGGCGTCGCGTTTGGAGAGATTGGTGTTGTTACTTACCAAGTCTACAAATGTTTGACGATTGATATCGCGAAGGTTGTTGGGTGCGATCGCTTTCAATTGAGGGTTATTCAGCAGCTTTTCAAATTCCTTTCTGACGCCTTGCACATCTAATTCTGGCGGACGCAGGGTCTGTAAATAATCTTCTAATGTTTCCCGTACAGATGTGGGGTCGATCGCTGCACCTAATTGCCGACCGACTGCGGCGGCTGCGGCTTCGGCGGTAGCAACTACCTGTTGACTGGCTGCTTTAGCACCCAAGGCGGCGGTTGCGGTTCCCAAAATCGCTTGAAAACCGGAAGTCGCCGTGTTAATCACCGAACCGATTAAGGAACCGACTGTTGTCGAACTTACCCAAACGAGTAGGGAGAAATACGCGCCCCAGATTACCAAACCCAGAATAGCGCCCAAACCCGCATTGAGAGGGCTGAGGAGGCTGAGATTGACTGCTAGGAAACAAGCAAAGAATAAAGCGATCGTCACAGTAACCAGAGTCCAGATGCCGACGGCTTTGCCAACTTTACGGATTGTGCCGCCGAAGCTACTTTGATCGTCGCTATCATCATCATCGTCGGATCTTCGTCCGATGTATGAAATTCCGGCGGCAACTGAGAGGTTTGTCAGCAGCAATTGAAAAGCAAAAGCCAGTACTATTCCAGCAATCAAGACTACGAAAAATTGTGGGCCAGAAAGCAGTCCTGCTGCTTCTGCTGGTGTGGTAACGGCTCGATCGTTTGGAGTAACCTGAGCTATCCAGAATGGCTGGCTGTACAATCCCAGCGTTAATCTGGCAATATCAAACATAGTATTTTCCTCATCCAATCTTATTTTCCCGCCGAGATAAAGATTCCGAGAGTATAAACTCTATATTTCGGCAAAACTAATGTTCTATGGCTTAGAATCGCCGGATCTGAGGGTCAAGAACATCCCTCCTAAGTCTGAAATCCATATCTGACGAGGGATAGGCTTATCTAAGAGCTTCTACCTCTTCTGTAGTAGAGAATCAAAAATTAAAAGTCAAAAGCCAAAAGTTAAAAGTTAAAAGTTAAAAGTCAAAAGTTAAAAATTAAAAGTCAAAAGTCAAAAGTCAAAAGTCAAAATTAAGAATTTCTTCCCACTCCCCCACTCCCCCACTCCCCCACTCCCTCTTTTCCACGCCCGACGCCCTAACCCCTTTGCAGCATTGCCCAAACAAATCCCGATCCGCGTCCCTGAACTCGTGCCATTTTAATCCAAAGCAAGGTCAGATGTTCCAAATGCAGGCTCATTGAGAGATTGCCTGTATCAACAGGTTCCCAGCCTAACTGACGGCAAAGTTCGGCAACGGTTTCTTTGGCAGCCAAGTCATTTCCGGCTATCAACATCGCAGGTTTAATATCTCCGTAGCCTGGATAGAAGCTATCTTCAAAGTTTTCAAAGCCGTAGATTGTAAATGCTTTGACGACGCGAGCGTTCGGTACGAGTTCCTGTACTTTCTCGCTTCCTGAAATCTTGCTTTCCAGTCCGTGGGAAAGATTTGCTCCTACAGGATTGGTACAATCAACTAACACTTTACCATCGAGTGCTGCTCCCAAACTGGTAAGAGCAGGTTCAATGGCTGCAAAGGGTACGGCTAGAAATACGACTTCCGCAGATGCGATCGCTTCTGGAGGAGACTGTACAATTAGATCGGCATTGCGCGTCATGACATCGCGAATAGATGGCGAGTTAGGATCGCGGGCGGCAATACTAACATTGTGGCCTAATTTTTGTAAGCGATCGGCAAGCGGTGCGCCCACATTTCCTACACCAATAAAAGCAATGTTCATTGAATTCACCCCAACACTTCTAAGACAAGTTTGGCTGTTGCGTGACCGGAATTTTGTTGTTGTCCGGTAATGAGATTGCCGTCGCGAACGGCATAGGGAGAAAAGGCTGCTTTGGTCAGAAAGTTTGCCCCCAGTTTTTGAGCTTCATCCTCGATGCGAAAAGGCATCACTTGTTGACCGATTGCCTTATCGGCGTAGTCTTCCTCGCTGTTAGCAAAACCTGTTATAGTTTTGCTTTTGATAATATAATCTCCACTCGATAACTTCGTTTCCAAAAGCAAGCAAGTTCCGTGACAGAGAGCGGCGCTTGGTTTGCCCGACTCATAGAATTTTACAAACAAATTTGCTAATTCTTTATCCGGTCGGAAGGTAAACATGGGAGATTGACCGCCACAGACTACGATCGCATCAAAATCATTGGGGTTGAGGTTTGCGATCGCAGGTGTGTTCTCCAACAATTCCATGAATTCCGGCTTATTAATGTATTCAAGGGAAAGCGTATCATCTTTTGAGTAGCCTTGTGCATCGCGAGGGTCACTCAGGCTATCAAATTCGACTTTACCGCCTTTCGGACTGGCGATCGTCACTTGGCAACCTGCTTTGACAAAACTGTCGTAGGGATGAATCAATTCTGCTGCCCAAAAACCTACTGGCCATCCCAAAGTTGTGGAAACAGAAGGGTTGGCAACTATCATCAGAATTCGCTTTAATTTATCTGCGCTCATTAGTCTTTTTCCTAGTGCTGTAGCATTGCCGCGAAATGTAAAGAATCGTTAGATTCTTTTACCGATCATTATGGAACGGCTACAATTATTTGTCTAATAGATAATTTGTATAAGTATTATTCATAACATGAATCTTGCTGGCATTGACCTGAATCTTCTCGTTGTCTTCGATGCTTTGATGACCGAACGACACGTTACCCGTGCGGGAGAACGACTAAACTTGAGTCAACCTGCAACAAGTAATGCTTTAGCACGCTTGCGGAGTTTGCTTGGCGATGAGTTGTTTGTCAGAAGTGCGACGGGACTGCAACCGACTCCTAAAGCGCTGGAACTTGCCAAACAAATTCAACCCGCTTTGCAGCAGATTGAAACGGCACTGTTGTGCGAGGATAGTTTTGACCCAGCAACTAGCGAGATTGTATTTGCAATTGGGATGTCAGATTACACAGAATTTGTCCTGCTTCCGTTATTGATGCAAAAATTACAGGCTGTTGCACCGAGGGTGAGGATGAGAGTCAGGTCGGGCGATCGCCAAAAACTGCTATCTTTACTTGATAGCGGCGAACTGGATCTGATCTGCGGATTGTTCCCAGAACAGGTAAAATGGCACTCCCAACAGTTTCTGTTTCAGGAAAACTATGTTTGTGTCTGTCGCCGCAACCATCCTTTGATTGGAGACTCTCTTTCTCTAGAACAATATGTTGCGGCAAATCATTTGCTTGTATCTATTAAAGAAGATATGATCGGTCGAGTAGATGAGGTTTTAGCTTCAAAAAATCTCAAACGTCATATCGCCATTTCTATTCCTCACTTTACGATCGCACCGTTTATCTTGGCTCAAACCGATTTGATTGCTACGCTGGCACAACGAGTAGCGAGAAAGTTTACAGAAGTCGAGAACTTAAAAATTTTGGCTTTACCTTTAGGAATGCAAGGCTTTTCTGTATATATTCGCTGGCATATGAGCAATGAAAATAATCCCGCGAGTGTATGGCTGCGGAAAATTTTCGCAGATATGGGTAAACTGGTTGAGGAAGCTAGAGCGCCAGTCCAGTAGGCTCTACTGTATTTATGGGGATCGCAAAATTTTCTTTAACTGTAGGGTGTGTTTAGCACACAAATTAATTGTTGCTAAAATATCAAAATGTCAATAAAATACAAAACAATAAAATTCCAGTAATCGCTTTTTGAAATCAGAGAAATGGTGGAAATCTTACAAAGCCCGGACAAAGAATCTAACGAACTGGCTCAAACCCCCAGTGCGTCTGGAAAATGGGGAGCGATGCTGGGTGCGGGAATTGGTTGGTTCATGTTTGGCTTGCAGCTATACCTGGTCAATATTGCACTTCCCGTAATGGTAAAAGCGCTCGATACCAACTTTGCGACTATTCAATGGACGCTCTTAAGTTATGTGCTGATGCTGACAGTTATGGTGCTGGGTGCAGCGCGATTGGGCGATATGTACAACAAGAAGTGGTTGTACTTAGGCGGAGTAATCATGTTCACCATCGGTTGCTTGCTGTGCGGACTTGCACCGACGGTAGAATTTTTAATCGCTTTTCGGGCTTTACAAGGACTCGGTGCTGTGTTTATATCGGCGTTGCCAGTAGCGATCGTAACGGAAGCATTTCCCCAACAGGAACGGGGATGGGCGCTGGGAATTCTTAACGGGGTATTCACTTTGGGAATTGCTCTGGGACCGGCGATCGGAGGACTTTTGCTCGCGCTGGGGAACTGGCGTTTAATCTTTTTGGTAAATGTGCCGATCGGCATGATTGCGAGTTTAATAGTTGCCCTATTTGTCCCGTCTTTCTCTAGCATAAATATCAAACAAAAACTAGATTGGATTGGCGTATTTTTAATGACGCTAACATTGACTTGCTTTGCTTTGGGAATGACAAGAATACAAAGTTTTGGCTTAGGCGATCGCACAGAGCAAATTTTGCTGGCTGTGGCGGCGATCGGTTTAATTTGTTTTTTGGCGGTAGAATCTCGAATTCAAGAGCCGATGCTCGATTTGGGGATGTTTCGCTCTCTCGAATTCAGCTTTAGTTTATTGCTAGTTTGGATGGTTTATATTATCATCGCCGCGATGGATTTGATCGTACCTTTCTTTCTGGAGTTGGTTAAGCAATATTCTCCCTTGCAGGCGGGGTTATTGCTGACAGTTTTGCCGTTATCATCGGTGTTAGCTTCATTCATTGCCGGCACTATGTCCGATCGATTCGGAGAGCATACGATCGTCACAGTGGCGCTGTTGTTACTTATATTGGGGTGCTGGGCGACTAGCACTTTGGACGACAAATCGACCGATTTGGGCTTTATTGTCAGGCTTGTACCGGTGCAGATGGGATTGGGAACGTTTTATGCTTCCAATAGTAGCGCCGTGATGGGAACGGTGAAGCGGGAACAGTTAGGTATAGCTTCGGGTTTGTTGTCTTTCTGGCGGACATTAGGCTTAACAACAGGTGTGGCGTTACTGGGGACTTTGTTTTCAACTTCGACGATTTCTAGGGCTAATACTGCTGCTAAAATTGATGTCACAAATGCACCTGTAGAAGCATTGGTTGAAGGGGTAGACGTTACTTTTGAGTTTGCGCTAGGAATTGCGATCGCTGCCACAATTGTAGGGCTTTTTCTGTGGTGGCGATCTGTAGCTAGGGAATAGGGAAAGTCAAAAGTCAAAAGTCAAAAGTCAAAAGTCAAAAGTCAAAAATCAAAAATCAAAAGTCAAAAGTCAAAAGAAGAGGCAAATTAACTGAGTGTGCGAAGTCGGATTTGCTATTATAAGCGTTTAGCCCGAATTTTTGCTTGGATGCGATCGAACAATCCCTCATCCTTAAAAAATTTCTCTTGAATTGCATTCCATCCCCCGAATGCCTCAGCCGTAAACAATTTAGTCACCCTCGGAAATTTACCCGACAACTCTGGCGCTATTTGAAAATCTAAAGGACGAAATCCGACTTGGGCGAAAGCTCGTTGTGCTTCCGGAGTATAAAGAAATTTGACAAAAGCTTCGGCGACTTCCCGGCTACCCCTTCGATCGACATATTTATCAACTACAGCAATCGGATTATCGATGGAAATATTGATATCGGGAATGACAACAACGGTATCTTTTGCCAAACCTTCCCGCTTGGCTACAATCAACTCATTTTCATAGTTAATCAAAACATCCCCCTCTTGCTGTCGCAAAAACAAATCTGTCGCTTCTCTAGCATCTGTTGCTAATATCTTGACATTCTGAAAAACTTTCGTGACGAAATCTAAAGCTTCTGTCTCAGTACCTCCTGTTTGCGTGACAGCGCCCCAGAAAGCTAGGAAATTCCACCTTGCAATTCCAGATGTTTTTGGATCTGCTGTAATTACACTCACTCCCGGTTTAGCTAAATCCAACCAAGTATAAACTCGTTTGGGATTGTCCGCACGAGTAACAATTGCTCCTACCGTCTGAGTGACAATCCCATTATTCGGTACTCTTTTTTCCCAACCTGGTTTAATCAAACCTGCTTTTTGAATTTTGTTTGTATCCAGTGCTAATGCTAAATGCACTACATCTGCTGGCAATCCATTAATCACCGCTTTTGCTTGCGTGCTAGAGGCGGCAAAACTTAAACGAAATTTTACTTCTTGGTTATGTTCGCGCCGCCATTTTTCTTTGAATAAAGGTACTATTTCTGTGTAAGCTGCTTTGGTGATGGAGAACGAAACTAAACTTAGTTCGATCGGTTTGCGTTTCTGCGCGATCGATTGTATTTGCGCTACAGGAGATGAGGTTGGCAAAATATTTTCTTTACCACAGGCACGGATCGAGAGACTCAAACTGAGACTAATCGTTACTAACAGAAGGAAAATGTAATTTTTGTAACGTTGGCCAAATGGCCCTAATTTAGACCTAAGATTAGCGATCGGCACTTGAGGATATCTCATCAAAAAACTCCTTGAGATTGGTTGACTTTAAGCATGAATGCAAAACTCTTTGTAGGGTGCGGCTTTGCTCACCCTATGACTGTGCGATCTAAAAGCATTAACTGCTAGGTGTTGTCAGCTATTTGTCACTCCATAAGTAAATTTTTTTGTTAAACTACTGTTAACCGATCGGAATACCGTATATTATATTACATAGTGGTACGAACTCAGATCTTCCACCAGGTTCATCACGTTTTTTTACTGGCAATAACGAAACGTGGAACCTTTGGCTTTCCGTTCAAAAACCGGGTGTAGAGACGTTTTAATAAACATCTCTACAGCTTAACTTGTCTAGTTCATATTACTTGGGAGTTACTTACGCAGTAAGTGGCTAAAATTTACCCTTTCAAATTGCAAAAGAGAAAAATAATGTCCCTGTTAAGCCTAAAAATTTATCCTAAAATCAAGGGTTCAATTACCCGCGAAACCTTAAGCAAAATGGCTGTGAGAATTGCTTTAGTAATTATTGGTTCGACAGCCCTCAGTTATGTACATTTAATGTCAACATTAGAAAGTCAAACCAGCCGACAGCTAGAAAAATATATCGTCGAGAGGGGTCAAAGAGAAAGTAATATTTTTAGCTTAGTAGAAGATAGTCATTTTGTCTTAGAGCAAGAATTGAGGCGCAAGCTAGACGAACAGGCAAATAAAGATGTCAAAGATGAATTTGAGGTACTTTTCCAACCATCAAAAGATGGTGTAATTAGAAATAAACCAGAAGGGTTCGATCGCAGCCGTCAAGCAGGAGTTTATATAGGGAAAAACGTTCAACTCAATTCGGAAATTCGTCAGCGCGTCATGACTTTTTATAACTTAGTTATGTCTTATGGGCCAGCGTGGCGCGGTCGATTTCAAAATACCTACATTAACGCGCCTGAGAATATAGTAGTTATGTATTGGCCAGAAGTCCCTTGGGCGGAAAATGCTAAATCCGATTTATATATACCCGATGAAGAATATTTTTGGATTGCCGATCGCCAACATAATCCCTCCCGTCAGACGGTTTGCACGGGGCTTTATTACGATAAAGTTGCTAGAGATTGGATTATTTCTTGCGAGACACCTGTTGATATAGGCGATCGACAAATCGCGACTATTGGAAATGATATCATTTTGAATGAATTGCTCGATCGCACTTTAAAAGACAGCCTTCCCGGTACTTATAATCTAATCTTCAGAGAAGACGGTCTCCTAATTGCTCATCCCAAAAAGATGGATGAAATCAAAAATAAAAAAGGTAAATTTGATATAATGCAATCGGGAGACTCAGACCTAATCCGCATTTATGAATTAGTGAAAAACTTAAAGCCGGGGCAGATAGTAATTGATAATACTAAGACCCAGGAGTATCTAGCAGTTACTAAAATAAATGGCCCTAACTGGTACTTTATCACAGTTTTTCCCAAATCAATTTTAGCAGGAGTAGCATTCGATAATGCCCGATTCGTCCTAATTTTAGGTGGAATTTCCTTGCTAGTTGAAATAGGCATATTATTGTTTGTAATCAAACAACAGATCGCTACTCCTTTACATAAATTAATGGCAGCTACCGAACAGGTGGCAGTTGGAGATTTCAATATTCAACTCGATACCGCACGAGAGGATGAATTAGGGAGATTAGCGCATTCATTTAACTCAATGGCTGCGGAAGTTTATGCTCGTGAAGCGAGACTGAAACAAGCACAAGAAGCGCTCCAAAGAACTGATAAATTAAAAGATGAATTTTTAGCTAATACTTCCCACGAACTGCGGACACCCTTAAACGGCATAATTGGGATTGCCGAATCTTTGATTGAGGGAGCAACGGGTAAGCTACCACCCGCCACAATTTCTAATCTAGTTATGATTGCCAGTAGCGGTCGGAGATTGGCTAATTTAGTCAACGATATTCTGGATTTTTCTAAACTGAGGCACCAAACGATCGAACTGCAACTTAAGCCAGTGGCATTGCGAGAAATTGTAGACCTCGTAGTTACTCTCAGCCAACCTTTACTCAATCAAAAAGATTTACAATTAATCAATGATATTAGCGCAGATTTACCTTTAGTCTTGGGTGATGAAAATCGCCTTCAGCAAATCTTCCATAACCTCATCGGTAATGCGATTAAATTTACTCATAGCGGTAGTGTGAATATATCGGCTCAAGTAGTTAGTAATGCCAGCGGCGAAATTCAAGTTACTATATCCGATACAGGTATTGGCATTCCAGAAGATAAATTAGAGCGCGTCTTTGAATCTTTTGAACAAGCAGATGGTTCAACAGCGCGAATTTACGGTGGTACAGGTTTGGGTTTGGCGATTACCAAACAACTAATAGAATTACATAGCGGTAAGATTTGGGTTGAGTCTGTCCTCGATCGAGGTTCGCGATTTATCTTTACCTTACCAGTTAGTCAAGCCGCAGATGTTGAAAGTCGCGGGTTGGAAATAGCCAGAAAATATCAGTTAGCTTCATCTGGGATTTATGACTCTTTATTTTCTGTGAATGATTCAGAAAAATTAAGTACCTATAACGCACAAGAAATTATCGATCGAGTCCAAATAAATAATTATGAAGGTACACCTTACAAAATCTTAGTTGTGGATGATGAACCTGTAAATCGTCAGGTGTTGGTTAACCATTTATCTTTATATGGATATGAAATTATTGAGGCAGCTTCTGGGATAGAAGCATTAGCAATTTTGTCAAGCAGTACCAAACCTGATTTAATTTTGCTCGATGTAATGATGCCGCGCATGACTGGCTATGAAGTAACTCGGAAAATTCGCGAAACCTGGCAACCTAATGAATTACCGGTGCTATTATTAACTGCTAAAGATAGAGTTGCCGATCTAGTAGTTGGTTTAGAAGCTGGAGCCAATGATTACCTAACTAAACCGATTGCCAAAGATGAATTGTTCGCAAGGATAAAAACTCATTGTACCCAATCTAGTATCTTTTTAGAAAATTCTCGCCTTTATTTTGAATTGCAGGAATCAGAAAGGCGAGAGCGCGAACGGGCAATGCAATTGCAACAATATTTACAACAAATTCAGCAAATGCAGCTACAATTAATCCAAAATGAGAAAATGGCAGTCATCGGTCAATTAATCGCAGGTATTGCCCATGAAATTAATAATCCCCTTGCGTTTATTGACGGCAACTTAACTTATGCAGAAAACTATATAAAAGATTTAATTGATGTACTTAAATTATATCGCGACAATTTTCCCGATCCTGGGGGAGAAATAGCTCAAATAATTGAAAATATCGAGCTAGATTATCTAATAGAAGACTTGCCAACAATGGTTTTATCTATGAAAGAGGGAACCGATCGCATCCGCCAAATTAGCACGTCTTTAAGAACATTTTCGCGGGCTGATAGCACATCAAAAGTGCCATTCAATATCAATGAAGGTCTCAACAGCACATTAATGATTTTGAAGCATAAACTCAAAGCTAACACTAGCAGACCGGAGATTGAAGTGATCAAAGAATACGCGAATTTGCCCTTATTAGTCGAGTGCTATCCCGGTCAACTCAACCAGGTGTTTATGAATATAATTGCCAATGCGATCGATGCGCTTGAAGAAGCAAATCAAGGCCGTACTTTTGCTGAAATTGCAGCTAATCCCAATAAGATTATTATTCAGACTGAAGTTTTAGAAGAAGCTGCTGTCGCTATTCGCATCAAAGATAATGGCTGTGGAATGCCAGAAGAGGTAAAAACGCGGGTATTTGACCACTTATTCACGACCAAAGAAGTGGGTAAGGGGACTGGTTTGGGGTTGTCTATTTCCCGTCAGATTGTGGAAGAAAAACATGGAGGTAAGCTGACTTGTGTTTCTGCGCCTGGAGAGGGAACAGAATTTACGATTCAGATTCCGATTTAGTTGATGTTGCGATCGATGAAATTTTTATTCCTCAAAAGCAGCATATTATACAGAACAATTATGGCGATCGGCGAGACAATGGCATTTTCGATAACTTCCGGAAACAGCATTGTTTTTGCTGGTGCAGTGGATTCGCAATGGCGATAAAGAATAAAGATGAGTATGACAAGGATATTCAACAGTTCTAAATTTCTGCAACCGACTGACGGAGAACCTATTCGATCGATCGTCACGGAATCCCAGGATGCCGTCATTGTCGCTTGGTACATCAAGCCAGGTCAGCAAATTCTCCCGCACATCCATCCTAACGGACAAGATACCTGGACTGTTTTGAGCGGTCAAGGAGAATATTATTTAGATAAAGCAGGAACGACAAAGCCGATCGTTGCAGGAGATGTGGTAGTCGCTCATACCGGATGCGTACACGGAGTATTAAACAACGGCGATGAACCATTGGTTTTTATTTCAGTCGTGTCGCCAGCCGATGCGGGA